>DASXMZ010000506.1:0-5170 GCA_036495385.1 Mucilaginibacter sp.
ACCGAGATAGTGAAATTACAGTTTAAGCAGGTTCAAAACACGCTGGCTGAAATGGGTATTACACTCGAAGCCTCTGAAGAAGCTTTGGATTGGCTTGCACAATTAGGTTATGACCCTCAGTATGGTGCAAGGCCGTTGAAAAGAGTGATTCAGAAGAAAATACTTAACGAGTTATCAAAACAGATACTTGGCGGAAAAGTGGATAAGGACAGCAAGATCAGACTGGATATGTTTGATAACACCTTTGTGTTTTTAAACCCGCATGAAGAAGCTGCGGTATAATAGCAGCATTTAACTCCATCATATATATGACAAAAAAGCCACCCGCTTAAAGGGTAGCTTTTTTGTTATAAATAAAATTGGTGGTAAACCACTATTTTCTCTTAGACTCGTTATCTTTATCTTTAGATGGTTTTGACCCTGTTCTGGCCCTGTTGTTGCCAGGTGAGCCAGATCTCGTTCCGTGAGCTACGGCCGGGCGGTTTGTTGCTGCCATTGTTCCAGACATGTTACCCGGCCTTGCGCCGGGTGCCGCTGCGGCAGCGCCCGTCCTTGCGTTGTTGCCATTCATTCCCCTTTCCGGTGCTTTGGCCGCTGCCAGGTTCATTGGCCTTCCTCCGCTGTGCGATGCAAATTGGGTCCGGTCTTCCCGGGCCATCCGCTGGTTCCTGATTTGTTCGTTGGTTGCCATTATATGATGTTCGTGCACAGCTGCCATTTCGTAGGCAGTGGGCCTTGCCATGTAGCCTCCCTGGCCATTGAAACTATAATGGGTTACAGATCTTTCATGGTAAACAGTTCTATCAACGTAAACATTATGGAATCCGATGTTTACTCTCACGATCGCTGTATTATAACGGAAGTGACCTTCGTACCACCCGCCACCAACAAACCCTACGCCTCCGTAACCATATCCATAATCAATACCTCCATAAAAGCCAATGGAATGTCCCCAATATCCTCTATGAAAAACATAAAACCCGCCAACGAATCCCCAATAAGGCGGTGTCCATAAAAAACCAACGGTTGGGGGAGCAATCCACACACCCGGAACCCAGTAATAATCATTACGCGCTAAACTGTAGGCCCAATATCCGGGTTGCCATAGATACCCCTCTTGTGGGCATTCGGGCTGCTCATAGTCTGGCAGAGGCGGAGGCGTTGCAGCGACAGATGCAGTGGTATCAACCTCCGTAGCATCAGCGTCGTCTGTAACCGGTGCAGCAGCCATTTCCTGAGCAGGCTGAACGTTCAGTTGGTTAAAGTTGCCGTAAGTTTGGCAGTTATTTAAGTTCAAAACATTGTTTCCATGAATAAATTGTGCAATCCAATTCCGTGAACCGGGATCGTAAAAGTAGAGTTTGTTTTGATCTACATTATAAAGAAAAGTGTAAATAACAAACGTTTGGCCTTGAAATATTCGCTGAAGGGAAAGTTGATAAGCATTTCCATTTGCTTGCGGATCTGCCTGCGTAACAATTATATTTCTTCTGCCAGGTCCATAATTTGCGGATGCCTGCATTCTGGCGGTATTGGTATTAGTAACCAGGTTAATCAACGAGGTCTTAAATAATACAGCAGTTTCACTCGTTGCCGGCGCCTGCGTATTGCTTTGCGGGTCAATTATGAAAATACTCGACGGAATATTATTTTGGGCGTGGCCTGTGTTTATTATCGTAAACGACAGGAATGCAATAAGTATAAAATGTTTCATGAATTAGGGGAATTTAACCGTGTTTTTAATTTGGGAGGTTGAGTTTAATAGTTGACGAACGTTTTAATTATAAAATAAGGCATAAAACGCTGGTATATACTTTTCATTGTGGCTATTTAAATTTATTAACAAACATTTTTACGAAAAACTTAAACCGACTGTTGCGAAACCTTCAAATTGATACCCCATATTTCAAACAACAACTATGTTTTGTAGTTATCCTGTAAGAGTATTTTAACCAGAAGACGACCATGAAAACATATGATACCGTAGTTGAAGCTACTAATGATTTAATGAAAAGAGGCTATACCGAAAATCTTAGCTTTGAAGGCGACACGATAGATGATAAAGACAAGAATATACACATGAAAGCCGATGATTTTGAAATTGATGAATTTTACCGTTTCGAGGGACCAAGCAACCCGTCGGATATGCCAATTGTTTACGCGGTAACGTCCCAGAAATATAAATTGAAGGGTGTTCTTGTAAATGCCTATGGCACCTATGCAAACAACAGCTCCTCGGCTATTGCAGCAAAATTAAATCACGACCAGGTGAGCAATCATCTTCACCGGGAGGATAAACCAGTGGAGTAAGTGCAGTGCGCAGTTGGCAGTATGCAGTAAACAGTTAGCAGTTTGTCACCGGTTACCTTGCAAACCGCCAACTGCAAACTACAACAAAGCAAGCAATTTCCGCCCCCGTGTCTGAATTGCCATTGTTCCGTTTCGCATCAAAAATTTTATTTGGTTCGCCAGTTCTTCTTTGATCCAGGGGTACCGGATGCTTAAGTTAAATAAGGCTTCGCTTGCGAAAACTTTTACAGCTACCTTTACTTTGGGATCAATCATCCAGTCGAAGCATCTTTCAACTACCGGCTCAAGATCAATCTGAGTCAATTTTTCCTTTATAATTGCCGGGGCTTTTTTGGCAGTAGCGTGCATTATTATTTTTGCGTAGTGCCTCTGGCAACTGGCGTACTCAACATCTTTAGCGCGGGAAATTAAATATTCCAGCTCTGATTCGAAGATTTTTGGGGCGTCTAAAAAGGTATTTTCAAGTATCCAGGCTGCTCTGAAAGCTATATTTTTATCAACAAAAAAAGTAATGCCTATCAAATCATGCAATGAGAATTTCCGTTCCTTTAGAATCCGTGTTAGTTCAACAACTTTGGCTTTGCCAATGGTGCCAGATATTTGCTTCAAAAGTTCAGTTTGTGTAATCATATTAATTTGAAAATTAGCTAATTTGAAGATTTGAAAATGAACAACTATTTTAATTTTCAAATTGGCACATCTTCAAATTTTCAAATTTCTCACACTTTCAGCAAAAATTTTACCTTTGCTATCCTTTTTAATGGAAAGTTAATACATGGTTAAATTTAATCGTTTTACTTTAAACAACGGCCTCAGGGTCATCGTGCACGAAGATCATACTACCCCGATGGCCGTTCTCAATATTTTATATGATGTGGGCGCCCGTGATGAGGATCCCGATAAAACGGGTTTCGCTCACTTATTTGAGCATTTGATGTTTGGCGGCTCGGTAAATATCCCGGATTATGATCAACCCCTGCAGCGCGTGGGAGGCGAAAACAACGCTTTCACCAGCAACGATATCACCAACTATTACGTTGCTCTGCCATCGGCAAATATAGAAACCGCCTTTTGGCTGGAAAGCGATCGTATGCTTAGTCTGGCTTTCAGCAAAAAAAGTTTGGAAGTTCAGCGTAGTGTAGTGATTGAAGAATTTAAACAACGTTATCTCAATCAGCCCTATGGCGATGTATGGCTGCGTTTAAGGCCTATGGTGTATAAAAAGCACCCTTACCAATGGGCAACTATCGGTAAAGAAATTAAGCATATAGAAGACGCCAAAATCGAGGATGTAAAAGCGTTCTTTAAAAAGCACTATAATCCTCAAAATGCTATTATGGTTATTGGTGGGGACGTGAAAACAGAAGATGCTGTTAAACTCGCCGAAAAATGGTTCGGACCGATACCGGCCGGAGAAAAATATCACCGTAATTTAGGGGAGGAACCCGTGCAGCGGGACGAACGCCGCGAAACTGTCGTAGCAAAAGTGCCGCTCAATGATGTATATATAGCTTTCCAGATGGGTAGTCGGCTTGACGAGTCCTATTATGCCGCCGAGCTTATCTCAGATATTTTATCGCGCGGAAATTCCTCACGTTTATACCGCAACCTGGTTAAAGAAAAGCGACTGTTTAGCGAGATACATGCTTATATGACCGGAAGTTTGGATAAAGGCATGTTTGTTTTTGAAGGGAAGCCGCTTGAAGGGGTGAGCATCGAAACTGCCGAAGCTGCTATATGGGAAGAATTGGAGCGATTTAAAACGGAGTTAGTAAAAGCCGATGAGCTTACCAAAGTTAAAAACAAAATAGAATCGACAACAATTTTTTCGGAAATGGCGTTGCTTGATAAAGCAATGAACCTTGCATCTTTCGAATTGCTGGGCGATGCAGATATGATAAATCATGAAACCGAAAAATACCTGGCGGTAACGGCTGAGCAACTAAAAGATCTGGCCAATAATTTATTTAAAAAAGATAATTCATCAACGCTTATTTATTTGGCGGAGAAAGCTGTCTGAACCCGAATTGAGCGGATTTTATAGATTTTAAGAATAAAACCGTTTGTAAATTATGAATTAATGTTTGGCAAAATCATAAAACAAATCCGTAAAATCTGTTTAATCCCGGTTCAGACCAAAAACAACAACCAAAATGACACTACAAAGAAAAATTGCCCCTGACTTTAGGGATATTGAAAATATAACACTTATAAAACCTGCTCATCAAAAATTGAACAATGGCTGTAACGTTTTTTGTTTTAATTCCGGCGACCAGGAATTAGTGCGCATTGAATGGATTTTTGGCAACCAGCGTTTTAATACGGAGAAGCCACTGCTGAATGTAGCAGTGAACACCATGCTTACAGAAGGCACCAATAAATTAACGGCTGCTCAAATTGCTGATAAAGTTGATTTCTACGGTGCATTTCTACAGGTTGATTTTGGTCACGACCAATCGCAGGTTGTTTTGTATAGTTTGAACAAACATTTACAACATACCTTACCTGTTATTCACGATATTATAACAGACTCTATTTTCCCTGAAAAGGAACTGGAAACATTTGTCCGCAACCAGCAGCAAAAATTACAGGTTAGCTTGCAAAAAAACGATGTTGTTGCGAGGCGCACTTTTAACAAAGCGTTGTTTGGAGATACCTTGTATGGGTTTTCAGCAGAGGCCGAAGATTACAAAACCCTTGTTCGTGAAGACATGCTGGCGCATTTTAAGCAAATGTACCGGCCATCAAATTGCACCATTATAATTGCGGGTAAAATAGAGCAGGAAATACTCGATCTTATAACCGGTACTTTCGACAAAGATTGGACAAACGCAACAGTAAAATCTGATACCACTCAGCC
>DASXMZ010000507.1:0-7381 GCA_036495385.1 Mucilaginibacter sp.
ATTTATTCTTATCATCCTTGGTGGCTTCCTGTAAGTACATTTGGGCTTCGCGTTTGTTGCGTTTGGCCATGGCTATACCGGCAAGGCTTAATTTAGCGAGCGCAGTGTTGTGCGACATTTTCATACCTAATGAAAGCGCCTTTTTAAAATACTTTTCGGCCTTTAGCGGTGCTTTGCGCGATTCGATAAGCCCGATGAGCAAATTATAATAGCCATGCTGGCTTTTATTTAATTGCTTTTCATAGTCTGTAATTTTCAACAACCATTGTTCCGCTTTTTCTGATTTTTCTTTCCGCAAAAACCATTGGGCTATGATCATGTTTTCATTAAAAAAATAGCTGAGCAACACAAATCCGCCCAAAAACAACACCAATATACCCCAGCCCCAAAAACCAAATGCGCAAAGAGCAACTGCTGCGCCTAAAACTAAACAGGCTATAATTAACCTAACTATATTTGACATTTCTTGTATTATATTAGACTGCAAATATCCGTTTATTTGTACGCTAAATCAACATCTTGAAAAATATTTATGGCAATAGAATTAGAGCCTTCATGGCTGGAAGTTTTGAGTGATGAGTTCGATAAAAGTTACATGGTGCAACTCCGGCAGTTCTTAAAAGATGAAAGGCAATCTGGTAATAAGATATATCCTAAAGGCAGTGATATTTTCAATGCATTCTGGAAAACGCCCTTTAATGATGTAGAAGTCGTTATCCTTGGGCAGGATCCTTACCATGGAGAAAACCAGGCGCATGGTTTATCGTTCTCTGTTCAGAAAGGCATTACCATCCCGCCATCCTTAAGAAATATCTACAAAGAACTCCAAACAGATATACCCGGCTTTATTATTCCAAACCATGGAGATTTGACTGAATGGGCTGAGCAAGGTGTATTATTGTTAAATGCAAGCTTGACAGTAAGGGCCGGAACGCCGGGCTCCCACCAAAAAAAAGGCTGGGAAGAATTTACTGACAATGTGATAAAAACCATATCCGACAAAAAAGAAGGAATAGTATTTATACTTTGGGGAAGCTTCGCACAGGCTAAAGCAGAACTTATCGACAAAGCGAAACATCATATCATCAAATCCCCTCACCCATCGCCGTTCTCAGCCGAACGAGGTTTCTTTGGCTCCAAACCGTTTTCAAAAACTAATGAGATTTTAGAAAAGGAAGGCAAGAAGCCTATTGATTGGCAGATTCATTGAATTTGAAAATTTGGCAATTTGAAGATTTGAAAATAATTTAATTCATTTTCAAATTAACACATCCTCAAATTTTCAAATTAATACTCCAGCGGCACAATCGGTTCTTTTTTTGAAGTTGACATGATCATCATCGTTTGGAAAGTTTTAACTACAGTGATGCGGCTGATCTTTTCCATGATCAATTGTTCGTACGATTTTATGTCACGCACGTACACTTTCAGCAGGAAATCACATTGGCCCGTTACGTGGTGGCATTCGGTAACTTCCTTGATGCTTTGTATCTCATCCAAAAAGGTTTGAATGGTGTTTTTTTGATGAAAATCAAGCGATATCTGGATAAAGGTTTTTATGCCAAGGCCCAGCTTTTCTTCATCAACCAGGGCATGATAACTTTTGATATATTCAGCATTTTCAAGCTTGCGGACACGCTCTAAAGTAGGCGCTGGTGAAAGCCCGATCTCATTAGATAACTGTAGGTTTGTTATCCTTCCGTTTTCCTGTAATATCTTAAGTATTTGGAGGTCTATTTTGTCTAATTCGGCAGCCATAATCGTTCAAATATAAGATTTTACTTAATCAGCAAAATAAAATTTTTTAAAAAACTATTTTAACAGAAATAAATTTTTTATTGGCAATAAATTTAGACTTGTCTAAATTTATTGTTAGATTTGTATAAATGAATACATTAGCAGAAGAAAACTACTTAAAATCCATTTATCATTTATCCCTTAATGCTGAAAATGTGAGCACTAACCAGCTTGCTGCTTTGTTAAACACCAAGGCATCATCGGTTACAGATATGCTTAAAAAATTATCGGATAAGGAATTGATAAACTATACCCCCTACCAGGGGGTTACTCTTACCGTTCCCGGTGAAAAGATTGCTGTAAATATTATTCGCAAACACCGGCTTTGGGAGTATTTTTTGGTGGAAAAGCTGAATTTTAAATGGGATGAGGTGCACGAGATGGCTGAAGAAATGGAGCATATTTCTTCAAATGAATTGATTGACCGGCTTGATAAATTTATGGGCTGTCCCGAATATGACCCGCATGGCGATCCGATACCGGATAGTAACGGAGCGTTCAAAGCAAACGATCTTAAGCTTGTTTCTGCGCTTGTGGTAACTGAAAGCGGAACAATTTGGGCTGTTCGAAACCATTCTCCCGCGTTCTTGCAATACCTTGAAAAACAGGAACTCACTATCGGAAAAAAGATCCGTATTGCTGAAATCATCGAATTTGATCATTCGGTGATCCTGCAAACAGAAGATAAAAAAATACAGATAAGCCGCGAAGTGGCTAATAATTTATTGATCTCCATATGAGTAATAATACACAGCAATCGTTAAGTAATGTTCATAGCTCGGTAAAAACGGAAAACAAGATTGGCCTGCATAAAATTTTAGCCTTTATCGGGCCCGCCTACCTGATCAGTGTTGGCTATATGGACCCTGGAAACTGGGCGACCGACATTGCAGGGGGCAGCGCATTTGGCTACCGGTTAATCTGGGTTTTGTTCGCGTCAAACCTTATAGCATTATTGCTACAGTCGTTAAGCGCCAGGTTAGGTATTGTGCGTGGACTGGATCTCGCGCAAGCTTCAAAAAATTCGTACCCAAAGCTTGTAAATTTTTGCTTGTACATACTGGCGCAAATCGCAATTATAGCATGCGACCTTGCCGAGGTTATCGGTATGGCTATAGGTTTGCAACTGTTGTTTCACCTCCCTCTCATCTGGGGTGTATCGCTTACGCTGACGGATACCGTTTTAATGCTGTTTTTAATGAACAAAGGCATGCGTAAACTGGAAATATTTATCATATCGATGATATTTATTATGGGCGCTTCCTTTTTGATAGAAATGTTTATTATTAGTCCTGATGTTACGGAAATAGCTAAGGGATTTATTCCGAACAATCTATTCAAAAGAAATTTAGTAAGTCAAAGAATGCTCTACATATCTATTGGTATAATTGGAGCAACGGTAATGCCCCACAACCTGTATTTGCATTCGTCGCTAGTTCAAACACGACAGATAACCCGGACAAACGAGGGTATAAAAACTGCCATTAAATTCAACCTGATTGATACCGGTATAGCACTTAACCTGGCATTTATAGTAAATGCCGCTATATTAATATTGGCAGCAGGCGCTTTTTTCAAAAACGGATATTTCCAGGTTGCCGAAATTCAGGATGCTCATAAATTGCTCGGGCACATATTTGGCTCCCTGGCCCCGACGCTTTTCGCAATTGCGTTAATTGCATCAGGGCAAAGCTCAACCATCACCGGTACGCTTGCAGGCCAAATTGTTATGGAAGGGCATATTAACCTGCGTATTGAGCCCTGGCTGCGCAGGTTATTAACGCGGTTATTAGCCATAGTGCCTTCTGTTTTTACCATTATTTATTTTGGAGAATCATGCCTTGGCGATTTAATTATATTAAGCCAGGTAGTTTTAAGCCTGCAGCTTGGCTTTGCAGTAATACCGCTAATTCATTTTACGTCGAATCGCAAACGAATGGGGAAATTCGCGATCAGTTTAAAAGTAAAGATACTGGCATGGACAAGTGCGGCGCTAATATTGGCCCTTAATGCAAAATTAATTGTAGATCAATTGCACGACTGGATAAAACAATATCCGTCTGCTACTGTATGGATATACATGCTGGTAATCCCTATAACTATTGCTATCGCCTTTTTACTGCTGTATGTATTTCTAAGGCCCTTGCTGTTTAAACACCGCGATACACCAGCCAGGGTGCCTCACGGGCTGGCAACAACTATTCACGATCTGAAACCTGTGAGCTATAAACACATTGGTATATCGATAGATTTTTCGCGAAACGACCGCGATAGTATAAGGCATGCCATTATGCAGGGTGGAAAAGATGCGGTTTATACATTGATCCACGTGGTTGAAACCGCAGGAGCGCGTTACTATGGTACCGAGGTTATGGATCACGAAACTCAAAGCGACGTTGACAACCTGGATAAGTATGCCGAAGCCTTGCACAAGCTGGGATATAACGCAAATGCCCAAATTGGTTTTGGCAGCGCGGCGAGGTCTATCGCTAAAATAGTAAACGACGAAGAAATTGATTTTATAGTGATGGGTTCGCACGGGCACAAGGTATTAAAGGACCTGATTTTCGGCACCACGGTTAACTCTGTCCGCCACAGGGTAAATGTTCCTGTGTTAGTGGTTAAACCAACTTTAAGCCGCGAACTTCTAAAGAAAAAAAGATCAGCCAGCGCATGACTTCTCCGTCGCAATTTAAAAACAATTATGACGATGAAAATAATTCGCATATTTGCGGAAAGCAGCAGTGATGGACCAGAATATATATATAAAGAATAAAAAAGCCTATTTTGAATACCATATACTGGATAAATACGTGGCCGGGATAAAATTGCTGGGAACTGAAATAAAATCCATCCGCGATGGCAAAGCCAATATTAACGATGCCTTTTGCACATTTATTGGCGGCCAGCTTTACGTGCGCAACCTCCATATCGCCGAATACAGCTTCGGGTCGTTTTATAATCATGAAGCTAAACGCGACCGTGTTTTACTGCTCAATAAAAAAGAACTAAAAAAACTTCAAACCCGCGGCGAAGAAAAAGGGCTAACCATTGTACCACTTGCCCTGTTCATCAGCGAACGCGGTTTTGCCAAGCTCGAAATAGGCCTTGCTCAAGGTAAGAAAACCTTCGATAAGCGTGAAACATTGAAGGAGCGGGATACCAAGATAGAACTTGATCGGGTAATGAAAAGGTAATTTTTATTTCGGATTTCGGGATTTCGATTTTGGATTTCACATTGTCAAAAAGTCTCCCATACCGGGGGAGATTTAGAGGGGGCTTGGTTTTCAAACATAGAGTTAGATCGGGTAATGAAAAGGTAATTTTTATTTCGGATTGTCGATTTCGGATTTTGGATTATCAAAAAGTCTCCCCTACCGAGGGAGATTTAGAGAGGGCTTCAAACACTAAACTTCTCACACCTTTTCAAAAACTTTTCATCTGCGTCAGCCCCAATTCCCGGTGTATCATCAATGCTTAAGTTATATCTATCATAAACAACACCGCCAATACAAGGGTCCTCTAAATGGCCGAGCATGCAGGTGTCCATATCATAAAATTTTATGTTGGGGCTTGCATACACAAAATGAAGTTTCGCGCTTAAGGCAATCCGGCTTTCCAGCATGCCGCCCATCATACAGGGTATCTCGTTTTCGGCTGCCAAATCATGAATTTGAATTGCTTCATATATTCCACCCGATTTTGCCAGCTTAATATTAATATAGTCGCACGATCGGCTGTTGATCTGTTTACGCGCGTCATGATGATTATAAACACTTTCGTCGGCCATAATTTTTATCGGAGAAAGCCGCATTAATTGCGGCAGGCGATCGTCGTACCAGGTACGCATGGGCTGTTCACAAAATTCAACGTCAAATTTACCCATAGATCGCAGCGCGAAAACTGCATCCTGAAAACTCCATCCCTGGTTGGCGTCAATACGTATTTTCAGTTCGCTGCCCACGGCTTCCCGAATTAATCTTATACGTTCTATATCTTCAGCAGCATTTTTACCCAATTTAACTTTAATAACGTTAGCTCCTGATTGCTTAAACAATAAAGCTTTCTCGGCCATTAAGTCAGGGAGGGCAATGCCGATAGTGATGTCTGTTTCGATCTTTCTCCTTTCGCCCAGCAGAAAACCATATAGCGGTAATCCGGCGTTCTTGGCTGCTATGTCATAGAGCGCCATATCAAATGCGCTCTTAATGGTAGTATTGCCGGCAGTAAAGTTATCGAGTTCCACCAACCTGTCCCGAATGCACAATGCATCCTTTCCTTTCCATAATTTTGCAAACTCACGCGCCATCATTAAACAGGTATCCTGTGTCTCACCAACTATCGCCGGAAAGGCTGAACATTCCCCCACTCCGTAGAAACCCGTATTTGTATTTACCCGTATAAAAACGTTCTGGGCGTGGTCCATAGTTCCGGTTGCTATTGTAAACGGCTCCATGGGAATGCTAAAGCGATAAATATCAATTGATGAAATAAGAATGGGCTGTGCCATATGCGAAAATAGTGATTAGAGTTCCCTTCAGATTTACGAAGTTTTAGAAACTTCGTAAATCTCTAAAAAATCCCGATCAAAAAACAAAATTTGTACATTAACACAATTGCACTATATTTGCGTTCCTTCATTAAGTAACAATTCAACTTTAGCCTGTTGTTCCCTACAAAGACTGGGAAATGATGTCCGTGCTAATTTAAAACTTTCATTAAAAATAATTAAATGGCTTTACAGACTATGCCTGAAAATTTCGATTATAATTCAACCAGGAATAAGCTAATCCTGTCTGAATATGGCCGCAACGTACAAAATATGGTTAAATATATTGTAGCGCTGCCAACAAAAGAAGAGCGTAACCGCTACGCCCAGGTGGTGATTGACCTGATGGGTTTTTTAAATCCACACCTGCGCGATGTTGCTGATTTTAAACATAAATTATGGGATCACTTGCACATCATTTCTGATTTTCAGATAGATGTGGATTCACCCTATCCAAAACCTTCGCCCGAGGCGATTCATCTGAAACCTGAACCATTAAAATACCCTCACCAGCGTATTAAGTACAAACACTATGGCAAAACCATAGAGCTAATGATAGAAAAGGCCAAAAGCATTGAGGATCCCGATCGTAAACGGCATATGGTACAGGCTGTTGCCAATTTTATGAAGATGGCCTATGTACAATGGAACAAGGATTCTGTTTCTGACGAAAGTATATTATCCGACCTCTACAATTTATCGGGCGGGCAGTTAAAACTGGAAGAAAATATCAACCTTAACCGCGTTGAATATCGTGCAAACGCGCACAGCAACAGCAATCAAAACAACCGCGGGCGTACCAATAATCAAAACAACCGCGGGCGTACCAATAATAATCCCCGTAACAATAATCAAAACCGTAACCGCAACAACGGTGGCGCTAAAAAGTATTAAAATTTAGTTGATGGTTCATGGTTGATAGTTCATAGCCAGGAAATCAGCATTCAATTTTATCTATGAACCATCAACTATGAACAATGAACCAACACCTTTAACCAATTATGAATAACGCGTTTGAAATTTATGGAGGGAAAC
>DASXMZ010000508.1:0-6381 GCA_036495385.1 Mucilaginibacter sp.
AAACCAGAAAAGCCCGAGAAGCCTGAAAAGCCGGAAAAGCCGGAAAAACCTGATAGTGATAACTAATTTTAGTTAGTGAATAGTTGATTGGGTTAGATTAGGTTGATAAGTTTTAAAAATTACCGACTCACTAATCAACTCAATCAACCACTCACTAATCAACTAAAACCCGTAATTTAGTATCCTCAAAAGGGATACTTTTTTTATGCTTCAAAAGCTCAGTATTAGTAATTACGCGTTAATTGATAACCTTGAAATTAGTTTCGACAGCGGTCTTAATATCCTTACAGGCGAAACAGGCGCAGGTAAATCGATCATATTGGGAGCGCTCTCCCTTATTTTGGGCCAGCGTGCCGAAAGCCGCTATTTCTTTAACCAACAAAAAAAATGTGTTATTGAAGGAACATTCAAAATTGGCGCGTTCCATTTAAAACAATTTTTTGAGGAAAATGACCTCGATTACGAGAGTGAAACCGTTTTAAGGCGCGAAATATCTTCCGATGGCAAATCAAGGGCCTTTGTAAACGATACACCTGTTACTTTAAACATACTCAAAGCATTAGGCGAAAAACTAATAGATATCCATTCGCAGCACGCTACATTGGAGATCAATGATCCTGATTTTCAGCTGTTAGTTGTTGATGCGGTTGCCAAACATGATGAATTGTTAAGTGAATACCGGTCGAAATTCAGGGCATATCAAAAATCAATAACCAAACTGAAGCACCTTACCGCGGAAAGCGAAAAGGCAAAAGCCGATCTGGATTATTTCCAGTTTCAATTTGACGAACTGGAAAAAGCAAAACTTTTAAGGGATGAACAGCAGCACCTGGAACAAGAACTGCTTGCGTTAACCAATGCCGAAGAAATAAAGCGCAATTTATCAGGTGCTCATTATTTGATGCTGGAAGGCGAAACTTCGGCGATTATACAATTGCGCGAAGCCGGCCACCAACTTTTTTCTCTCGAAAAATTTAACGAACAAATTGCCGAATTACATCGGCGTTTAAACAGCGCTGTTATTGAGCTAAAAGATATTGTAACTGAGATTGAAACTATTGAACAGCATACACAAATAAATGAGGAGCGCTTAGACGAGGTAAATGCACGGTTAAGCCTTATTTATAACCTTCAAAAAAAACACCGTGTAAACACCAATACCGAGCTGTTGCAATTGCAGCATGACCTATCCGATAAAATCCAGCAAGCTGTTTTTGGAGACGAGGCAATTGAAAAACTGACCCTGCAAATTAACTTGGATAAAGCAGAATTAGAAAAATTAGCTGCTTCATTATCGGCCAACCGAAAAAAGGTCATACCAGAAATTGAAACCCAGGTTTTAAAAAGCCTGGCCGAAATGGGGATGGGAAATGCCACACTAAAAATTGAGCTATCTTCAGCCATAGGACATAACTCCCCGCCAGCTGGCGGGGGTTTGGGGGATAACGGCCTTGATCAGGTTAAATTCTTATTTACAGCAAATAAGGGGCACGCACTTTCTGAAATGAGCAAAGTAGCCTCGGGTGGCGAACTCTCCAGACTGATGTTAAGTATTAAATCATTGATTGCTCAAAATACCGCACTCCCTACTATAATTTTTGATGAGATTGATACCGGTGTATCCGGAGAGGTAGCTAATAAAGTTGGACAAATTATGGAACGGCTTGCTCAAAACCTGCAAGTAATAACAATAACACATTTACCTCAAATTGCAAGTAAAGGAAAAAGTCACTATTTTGTATACAAAGATGAAGAAGGTGCTACAACCTATACCCGCATAAAACAATTGAACCAGCAGGAGCGCGTTTTAGAGATCGCCAAAATGCTTAGTGGCGATAAGCCTGGTGAAAGCGCTTTGCTGAATGCAAAGGAATTATTGAATTCATAGAGTCAGATTCGAATTAAGCAAAAAGAAAATCTATGACGACGCCATCTAAAATGATTAAGCTGATAAGGACATTGGCGGTATTGCTCCTGCTCTTTTTTATTTCGATTATCGTTATACAGTCGACTCATCCTATAATTTTGAAGTGGCTAACTGGCACCGCAAGAATTATCGGTGAACCCATTAAAGCAACAGTTTCTACAGACGGGTGTATCAACAAGGATATTAAAGTTTACCGGGAAAAAACATTTTGGGATGGCAAAAAAACTAACGATTATATTTTAACTTTAAAGGAATTCGATAAAATCGGCATGTTAAAATTCATAAATATAAAGCTCACATACAAATGGGTAGGCAGACCCGTTTCGACTAATAATGCAGATTATGACACAATTAACGGATCTTTATTTCAAAGTGAAGTGGGTTATCATAGTATAGACTTCAGGGATGATACTAAGGGATTCAACTTTGATCCAGGTTTAAAATTCACAGAAAAAGATATAAAATTTAATATCCCGCCGAAACTCCTAAAGTTTAATTCGATATGGATTGAATTTAATTGACAATAACCAAATGAAATTTTATTATTGTAAGATGAAAGAGCGTTGCAGAGCACGAAAGACCTTTAACTTCCGCGCAAGTGCTAATCATTGAAAGTATTTTTGAAAGATCAATTTAAAACCGCAAATATTATGAAAATCACCATTCGCCTTAACGCACTTATCATTATCATTATGGCTTTACCGTTATTCTTTCTGGCCGGCTTCGCGATAAGTGCAAATGGTAAAGGCAATGGCTATATAATCGATCATGAAAAGCAACTGAAAGTTGATCAGCCGGGCCCACACGACGGCGGAGGGAAAACAACATCCTTCGTATTCTTTAATGAAAACAAGGACGCTAAAGTGTCTTTCCGGAAAAGAATTTTGCATCCCGGATCGTCTATCGGGTATCACCTAGAGGAAAAGCAGGAAATTTATTATATAATTGGCGGTAATGGCTCATTACAAATAAATGGTAAAACAATCCCTGTTAGCGCCGGCGACGGTATATTAACCATGCCGGGCAACATGCACGGATTAAAACCTGCAGGCAATAATGATCTTACTTTGCTGGTGGCTTACCCAAACAATTGACCGCACACCGGATCTTTTCGGGTAAAGCTTTGAATCCCATTAGTAATAAATTACACCCCCTCTTGGGGACGAACGCCTAAACTGCAAACTGCTGCTATAAACTGCAAACTAATTTTATAACTTTGCCCACTTTATAAACGAAAAAACATGGCTTACAACTTATTAAAAGGGAAAAAGGGAATTATTTTTGGCGCCCTTAACGAGCAGTCCATCGCATGGAAAGTGGCTCAGCGCGCTGTTCAGGAAGGTGCTGAAATTGTTTTAAGCAACGCTCCTATTGCTTTACGCATGGGAGAGCTTAATAAACTTGCCGAAGAATGCAAAGCCCCCATTATTGGTGCCGATGTAACCAGCAATGATGACATTACTAATCTTTTTACCAAAACGCAAGAGCATTTTGGTGGCGGTGTAGATTTCGTACTGCGCTCCATCGGTATGAGCGTTAATGTGCGTAAAAGCATTACTTACACCGAAAACAATTATGACTTCACCCACAAAGGTTTAGATATATCGGCATTGAGCCTGCACAGAATTTTGCAGACCGCCATGAAAATGGATGCTATAAATGAGTGGGGTTCGGTAGTTGCATTAACCTATATAGCAGCCCAGCGTGTATTCCCTGATTATAACGACATGGCTGATAACAAAGCTTACCTTGAAAGTATAGCCCGCAGCTTCGGCTATTATTACGGCACAAAGAAAAACGTACGTATCAATACGGTATCACAATCGCCCACCCGCACTACTGCCGGTTCGGGAGTTAAGGGTTTTGATGGCTTTATAAACTACGCAGAAAAAATGAGTCCCCTGGGCAACGCGAGTGCGGATCAATGCGCTGATTATTGTGTATCCCTATTCTCAGATCTTACCAAAATGGTAACTATGCAAAATCTTTTCCACGATGGCGGTTTCTCGTTTACCGGTGTTACACAAGCGGTAATTGAGCAAATGGAGAAGTAGTTTCTTTGAAATCAGAAGTCGGAAGTCAGACGACGGAGTTAACTCACTTTTCTGACCTCCGATTTCCGACTTCCGACCTCAAAAAATTAGTTAGACGGAATCAGTACCAGCTTTAACGTCATATCCGCTGGTGGCTGAATAACTGTAACACCATCCGATGCCTGCGCATACAAAGCTATAGCGCCTTGGTTGTGAGTATAGCTAAAAGACACCCCCTGGTACACTTCGGGTATCTGCTCATATACGCCGTTGGTGAACGAAAAATAAACCAGCACGCCACCGTGATCATTAAAATAGCTGTCAATTTCGGGTGTATTTATTACAGACGAATAAGTTTTACCGCCATCAGTAGTAGCCCATGTACTGGAACTAACAGTAAATAAAATAGTTTGATTCGGATTCGGCGTGATGTACTGTTTTGTACATGAAGACGCTGCCAGTAAAATCGTGCAGCAAATGATAGATAACACTTTTTTCATATGTATAATAATTATGTGAGTGATTGTTTATTAGTTATAAGAACAACGTTTTTAAGAAAGGTTTAATATAAATTTTATTTTTTTGCTGTATACGTAAAAACGTACCGGATGTGTTAGGGTGATATCAAAAAATATACAAATTTTCAGCCACAAAAAAGGCTTCATAATAAGCACCATCTTACCGATACTTGATATGAAGCCTTTCAATTATTCAAAGGTTCCTGAAAAGAAATTTCGGCTGGAATTACTCGCTGGACAAAGCAGCCGCCCCGCTCACAATTTCGGTAAGCTCGGTGGTAATTGCCGCCTGGCGTGCCTGGTTGTAAGAAAGTTTCAGCGACTTTAACAATTCGCCGGCATTGTCGGTAGCTTTATCCATGGCTGTCATACGTGCGCCATGTTCAGAGGCGTTTGAATCAAGCACAGCTTTGTATACCTGTATTTTTATATTTTTTGGGATCAATTGTTCAACAATCTGTTGCTGTGAAGGCTCCATTATGTAGTCAATCTGCGCTGCCTTACTGTCTTTCTTAACCTCTGATTTTGGAACAGGGATCAATTGCTCGGCAACTAATATCTGCATGGCAGCATTTTTAAATTGGTTATAAACCAACTCAACACGGTCATAATTGCCTTTTAAAAATCCCTCCATTATGCTGTCGGTAATTTTGGAAGTATTTTCAAAGTTAAGGTCGAGGTACAGGTCATTGTTGTTACCGATAACATTGTACTTACGCCTTTGATAATACTCCTGGCTTTTTTTGCCGATCGCTACAATCGAAACGTTGCCCGCCCTATATTGCTCCATATATTTTTCGGATATAAGGTTATTGGCAGTTTTGATTACGTTGGTGTTAAAAGCGCCAGCCAAACCACGGTTCGAAGATACAACGATGATCAAAACACTGTTGGGTGCTCTTTCAACAAGGAAAGGAGATGAACCATCTTCCAAACTGGCCGATAGATTTGCCAATAGTTCCTTAAGCTTATTAGCGTACGGACGCAATTGTATAATAGCATTTGTAGCCCTCTTTAACTTAGCCGCCGAAACCATTTTCATGGCCCTGGTGATCTGTTGCGTTGAGCTTACAGATTTAATTCTGTTTCTTACTTCTTTTAAATTAGCCATTCTTTGTTAATGTGCGAATTCTAAATGTGCAGATGTGCAAATTACTTTGCTTTAATTAAACTATTTAAGATATACGGATGTGCAATCATCTGCACATTTACACATCCGCACATTTGCACATTAATATTTCCCGGTCATTTCTTTGGCAACTGTTTCCAGTACGCCGGTTATCTGGTCATCAAATTTACCTGCTTTAAGGGCAGCCAAAGTTTCAGGATGACGAGCTTCCAACTGGCTGGTATATTCGCTTTCAAATTCCCTTATTTTATTAACGGGAACGTTACGCATCAGGTTTTTTGTACCTAAGTATATAACTGCTACCTGCTTTTCAACCGATACAGGTGAATATTGGCCTTGTTTCAACACTTCAACGTTACGGGCACCTTTATCAAGCACATTTTTTGTTGATGCATCCAAATCAGATCCGAATTTTGAGAAAGCTTCCAGTTCACGATATTGAGCCTGGTCAAGCTTCAATGTACCGGCAACCTTTTTCATTGATTTTATCTGCGCGTTACCACCTACACGCGATACCGAAATACCCACGTTAATAGCCGGACGTACACCTGCGTTAAACAAGTTTGATTCAAGGAATATCTGTCCGTCGGTAATTGAAATTACGTTGGTTGGGATATACGCCGATACGTCACCAGCCTGTGTTTCAATGATTGGCAATGCAGTTAATGAACCGCCGCCTTTTACAATACCTCTTATTGACTCAGGCAAATCATTCATAGCCTGGGCAATTTCGTCGTTCTGGCTAATTTTAGCGGCACGCTCCAATAAACGGCT
>DASXMZ010000509.1:0-17094 GCA_036495385.1 Mucilaginibacter sp.
CGATTTCTTGACTAAAGGAAAAGGTAAACTCACTATTACTTTTACTCCTGAAGATGGCGGCGCAGTGCAGTCATATGATGTGTTTAATTTTAAAGGCGATGGAGTTGCTTTGGCGATGTACAATACTGATGAATCCATCAAAGGTTTTGCGCGGGCTTGTTTTAACCAGGCTTTGTTAAAAAAATGGCCTTTATACCTTTCTACAAAAAACACCATTCTTAAAAAATATGATGGCCGCTTCAAAGATATTTTCCAGGAAATATACGAGCAGGAATTTAAGCTGGAGTTTGAAGCCAACCAGCTAACTTACGAACACCGTTTAATTGACGACATGGTTGCTTCAGCTTTAAAATGGCATGGCAATTTTGTATGGGCATGTAAAAATTATGACGGCGACGTACAATCAGACACCGTTGCGCAAGGTTTTGGCTCGTTAGGATTGATGACTTCAACCCTGGTTACACCTGACGGTACAGTTATGGAAGCTGAAGCTGCCCACGGAACAGTTACCCGCCACTACCGTGACCATCAGGCTGGTAAACCAACATCCACTAATCCTATCGCTTCAATTTTTGCATGGACTCGCGGACTGGAATTCCGCGGTTTGCTTGATCACAACAAGGAGCTGATCAATTTCTGTAAAACGCTTGAGCAGGTTTGTATTGAAACCGTTGAAAGCGGTAAGATGACGAAAGACCTTGCCATTACCATAAAACCAAAAGTTGAACATGGCAAAGACTATTTGTATACCGAAGAATTTTTGACCGCTATTGACGAGAATTTGAAGAAGAAATTGAGGAAATAAGGAATTACACTATATATCCAAACAAAAGTCCGCATAGTTTTATGCGGACTTTTTTATATGTTTTAACTATATTTGATTATGAAATTTACAGCGGTTATCGAGAAAGGCGAAAGTGGCTGGTTTGTTGGTCAAATCGAAGAAGTTCCGGCTGCAATATCGCAGGGCGAAACAATAGAAGAACTAAAAGTTAACTTATTGGACGCGCTGAGGCTAATATTGGATACTAATAAGGAAATTACTGAAAGAGAGTATTCCGGCAAACAAGTAATTATCGAAGAACTTGAACTAACCTGATGAAGCGATCCGCTTTAATCAAACACCTGGAAAAGAATGGTTGCTATCTTTTACGCGAAGGCGAATCATACTATTTATATCAATCCCACAAATCAAAAACAAACCGCAGTAGGCCGTCACCAGGAATTGGATAATTTACTTTGTAAAAAAATCTGCAAACAGCTTGAAATTCCTCCTCTTAATTAAAACAGCTCTTAAACAATTTATAAATTTGCGCATCTATAAATCTGCATATGTCATCCTTATATCCATTAAAATTCAAAACTATCTATAAAGACAAAATCTGGGGCGGGCAAAAGATAAAAACTTACCTGCATAAAGACTTTGGCTCACTGCCTAATTGCGGCGAAACCTGGGAAATATCAGGGGTTAAATCGGATGTTTCGGTGGTCGCCAACGGCGAACTGGAAGGGAAATCGCTTGCTGATTTGCTGGAAAAATATCAGGATGAACTTGTCGGTGAAAAGGTATATGAACATTTTGGCAACATTTTTCCTTTGCTGGTTAAGTTTATCGATGCAAATGAGGATCTTTCTATCCAGGTGCACCCAGATGATGAATTGGCAAAAAAGCGTCATAATTCGTTTGGTAAGACCGAAATGTGGTATGTGATAGAAGCCGATCCCGGCTCAACCTTAATCGCCGGTTTTAACAAGGAACTGAATGAGCAGGAGTACCTGGAAAAATTCAACAGCGGCCATCTGACTGATGTTTTGAATAAAGAGGACGTAAAAGCAGGTGATGTTTTCTTTTTACCGGCCGGTCGTGTACATACAATTGGCAAAGGTTTACTTATTGCTGAAATACAGCAGACTTCGGATATAACCTACCGGATTTATGATTTTGATCGACTAGACGACAAGGGCAACAAAAGGGAACTGCATACCGAGCAAGCGCTGGCGGCAATCGATTTTAAGCATTATCCGGAATATAAAACCAAATACAATCCCGAAAAGGATAAAACGGTTAAGTTGGTAAGCTGCCCGTATTTTACCACCAACCTATTGGATTTTACTAAAAGCACCTCAAAAGACTATACCGCTCTTGATTCCTTTGTAATATACGTATGTGTTGACGGCGAATTTACCGTTAAATATAACAACAAGGATTACCCTGTTAAAATGGGGGATTGCATTTTGCTGCCAAAAAGCGTTGACAAGGTACAACTGGAAACAACAAATGGTTTTAAAATACTTGAAAGTTATATTGAGTAATGTGAAACTTACGAAGTTTCCAAAACTTCGTAAGTTTTTCTCCAAAACCTTACAACTTTACAACCTTTCAACCTTGCAACAACGCTTTAAACAAACCTAATTGTAAACTTGGTGCCAACGTTAACGGTGCTATCAACCTTAATTGAGCCCCCGAGCGCCTCTATTTGATTTTTGGTGATAAACAGTCCTATACCTTTTGCATCAGAGTTTTGATGGAACGTTTTGTACATGCCAAAAACCTTATCCCCATAGCGGTCGAGGTCGATTCCTATACCGTTATCTTCAAATATCATATAAATGTGATTATGATCCTGAACGGTGCGGCAGCTAATAATCGGTTGCCTGTCGGGGTGGCGGTATTTTAACGCATTGGTAAGTAAATTTTGCATAATACTTTCCAGGTAGGCTGGTATATAATTTATTACCGGGCACTTGGTAAAGTCGTATTCAATTTTGGCGTTGGTGTTGGCAATGTTGCTTTGCAGCGCCGAAATTATATTCTTAAACACCACTTCAAATTCAAGCAGTTTGTTCTCCTGCTCAACCTCGGTGTGTATCTTAACAATTTCATTAAGATGATCGATAGTAGTGCTAAGACTGCTGCTTATGGATTTAATATGCGAAAATACTTCGGCCTGGTCGTCGGGAGAATCACTTTGCTCATGCAGATTCACCATGAACTGTAAATTACCGGTATGTGAGCGCAGGTTGTGAGATACTATATACGCAAAATTTTGAAGGCGTTTATTTTGATCGTTCAATAAGTTGATTGACGATTGCAAAGCAAGCCCCTTCTTTTTAATATTATCAATATCCTGGAATATTCCTCTTATTTTAACGCACTTGCCGAAGTCATCAATTATCGCCATTCCTTTTGCCCTAACCCAAATCACGTTGTTTTTGGCCGTGCGAAACAGCAGCTCAAGATCAAAAGGCTTGTATAATTTTAACGCATTGTCAATAGCTTCATTGATTAACGGGCGGTATTGGGGCTCAAAAAAGCTAAATGCCTCTTCGATGGTCATTTTTATCCTGTCATTTACTTCGTAAATATTATAAACTTGTTTTGACAGGAACAGATTCATTGAGGGAACATAGATCTCCCAGCCGCTAACTTTTGCGATAGTACTGGTTTCATTAAAAACGAAATCATTTTGCGCCGAACGCAAACTCAAAAGTTTGTATTTGTTTATATTAATGAGCGAACCTATAATTCGGAGCCCATTATCTGTCTCTAATTTTTTAGTAGTGCTTTCAAACCACTGATAACCCAATTCTTTTGTTAAAAGTCTGACGTGGATAGAAGTTGGCTGATCGTGTGTACCGGAATGAATGGCTTTTAAAAATGCCGGCTCATCCTGGTGATAGAGTAAGCTTTCAAGGAAGAAATTATAGGAACATTCTATTTCGCCTTGTTTGTAACCTAAAATCGCGTAGAAACCCGCAGACCATTTAACTTCTTTCGTCAGGACATTAAATTCCCAGACGCCCGCATTTATCTGATCAATGACATGAGCAAGATGGGACGCATCATCAGCATAAAAATTATTCCCTTCTTTAATACTCATATAATAATTTAATTCAATAGCTATTTAACCAGCGTTAGTAGCGGTAACATAGAAAAATTTGTGCCAAACTTAAAAACCTCCAAATTCAGCTTGCAATTGTTCCCTGAGACAGATAAAAAAATGGGGCGTTATATGCAGGCGAAATCCATCAAGGAGGCGCGAATATAGGATTTAAAAATGTCGGATTTATTTAAATTTTTGTTTTTTTTGATAGCTCATTTAGGGCGTTCGTTGCTATCCATTTTGCAGAGCTACTGTTCTGAATTAATATGTTTTTAGCAGTCTCAACGGCGGCAATTTTTAAAACACTGTTCCTTTTTCCAATCTGGCGCAATGCCCAGTTCACCGCTTTTTTAATAAAATTTCTATGGTCCCAGGCCTCGCGTTCAATAACGGGAAATAGCGCTATAAACGTATTATTATCAGCTTTTTTGTTGTGTGCGGCGTGTTCTGCCATGAGCACAAATCCGGCTCTTTTTATAAATTCTTCCTGGCAGGCGCTAAATTTTAAAGCCTTCTCAATTGCAAATGGAGTCCTGTCGAACAAGTTGCCGCAAACCTGGTCGCACACATCACACGAATTGAAATCCTTAACCCAGTTATCTATTTGCTCACCGGTAACCAAAGCCGGATCGTCAATCATCGATGCAAGTATCCGGGCTTCGTGGATACCGGTATCCCAAAGTTCCAACGCTAAACTGTGGTCTTTTTTTATCGCTTTTGCAAGCTTCCTCAATACGGGTATCGGAATACCCAAAGCGTTCTTAACTTCAATCCCAAATCGCTGCATTCCCGCAAGGTGAACCGGGTCGGATTTTTCATTTAGGAGACTGATAATTTGTTCTACATCCATCGAAAAAAATATGAAAATTGTCATTGCTACCCACGACAGATTATTCGACCATGTGTAATTGGAAGAGGGTGTCATGGTGAGCCCCGTCGAACCATAGCGGGTAGAGGCCTTTAAACCATGCATCGCCAAATGCCAGGTAAACAATTAACCAAGTCTCCGCTAAGCATCCGTCGGCCCCCGCACCGTGGTTCGACGGGGCTCACCATGACACCCCTTTTTGTCATTTCTCCTTCAGGATTTTTCGAAATTTTATAACTCGTAATGACAATTTTTTCTAAAAAATCCGAAATCGAAAATCCGAAATCCCAAATCTCAAAGGTTCCCTCTCAGGTCCTGTTCGCGTTCTATCGCCTCGAATAATGCTTTGAAATTCCCCGCGCCAAATGATTTTGCCCCTTTGCGCTGAATAATCTCAAAAAACATAGTAGGGCGATCCTCAACCGGCTTGGTAAATATTTGCAGCAGGTAACCCTCATCGTCACGATCAACTAATATCCCTAATTTTTTTAAGGGTTCAAGGTCTTCGTCGATATGGCCAACGCGGCTAATCAGGTCATCATAATAAGTGGTTGGTACGGTTAAAAATTCAACACCGCGGCTTTGTAGATTGGTTACTGTTTCAACAATATGATCTGTAGCGAGGGCCAGATGCTGTACGCCTTCGCCTTCATAATATTCAAGATATTCCTCTATCTGCGATTTCTTTTTACCTTCCGCAGGTTCATTAATAGGGAATTTAACGTAGCCGTTCCCGTTACTCATTACCTTGCTCATCAGGGCAGAATATTCGGTCGAGATCATTTTATCGTCGAAGGTTAATATATTCTTGAACCCCATCACATTTTCATAAAATTCTACCCACTCATTCATTTTATGCCAGCCCACATTTCCAACACAATGATCAATATGTAATAATCCTGTTTCATTGGGATTGTAGTGCGATTCCATTTTTTTATACGATGGTAAAAATGCCCCGTTATAGTTTTTGCGCTCCACAAAAAGATGCACGGTTTCCCCGTATAATTTTATTCCGCTTGTGCGTACTTCTCCGTGTTCGTCAGTAATCGTTTGCGGCTGCTGAAACGGTATTGCCCCGCGGCTGGTTGTTTGTTTAAATGCATCGTACGCATCGTTAACAGATAAGGCAAGTACCTTTACCCCATCACCGTGTTTTTTTATGTGCTCGGCAATGGGATGGTCTGATTTTAAGGGAGTTGTTAAAACCAGGCGTATTTTGCCCTGTCGCAAAACATACGATACCTTGTCGCGGATGCCGGTTTCCGGGCCTGCATAAGCAAGGCTCTGAAAGCCAAAAGCAGTTTTATAATAGTGAGCAGCCTGTTTGGCATTGCCCACATATAATTCGACATAATCGGTACCGTTTAATGGTAAAAAGTCAGTTGTTTTTGATGGTTTATTTAAGGTTAGTGTTTCCATGTTTATAGCCCCCTCTAAATCTCCCCCGGTAGGGGAGACTTTGATTTTTAATGTTTTTAATGTTTAAGATATATTTTTAAAGCCCTCCCTACCGGGGAGGGTTGGGTGGGGCTATTGTTGCCAGCTTTTATAATAATTCTCGTCTTCAATTTTAATAGCTTCTTCAGTTAACATCAGCGGGCGGAATGGGTCTATCATTACGGCCAGCTCATCTGTTGATTCTTTCCCGATTGATTTTTCTACTGTCCCGGGATGAGGCCCGTGCGGTATGCCGCCTGGATGCAGGGTTATTTGTCCTTTAACCACGCTTTTACGGCTCATAAAGTCACCATCTACATAATATAATAACTCATCACTGTCTACATTGCTGTGGTTATAAGGTGCCGGAATAGATAGTGGGTGATAATCGTACTTACGCGGTACAAATGAGCAGATCACAAAGTTATTGCCCTCAAAAGTCTGGTGCACCGGTGGTGGTTGGTGCAGGCGCCCGGTAATTGGTTCAAAATCATGTATCGAAAATGCCCAGGGGTAATGAAAGCCGTCCCACCCTATAAAATCAAACGGATGTGTACCGTATATATAAGGATATATTAGTCCCTGCTTTTTGATCAGTATTTTAAAATCGCCTTTTTCATCATGCGTTTCCAGGTTGGTCGGCCTTTTTATGTCACGTTCGCAGTATGGCGACTGTTCCATCAACTGGCCGTAAGCATTTGTGTAGCGTTTGGGCACCCGGATAGGGCTGAAACTCTCTACAATAAACAGCCGGTTGTCGGGCGTGTCAAACTCCATTTGGTAGATGGTGCCCCGCGGAATAATCAAATAATCGCCGTAAGCGAATTTGATTTTTCCATACCCGGTTTTAAGCGTACCTGATCCCACATGGATAAAAACCACTTCATCCGCCTGGCTGTTTTTATAAAAATAGTCGGTCATTGATTTACGTGGGGCGGCCAGCGAAATATGCAGATCATTATTTACCAGTATTGGTTTGCGGCTTTTCAGGTAATCATCTTCCGGTTCAATTTTAAACCCGATCAGGCTGGTATGTTTTAGGTGTTTCTCCCTTGCTATTTTGGGCTCAACACTATATGGCTGACCTAGTTCTTTTACAAGAGTAGGAGGGTAAACATGGTAAACCAGCGAATACAGACTGGAAAACCCTTCGGTTGATACCAGCTCTTCCGCATATAAAGAGCCATCGGGCTTACGGAATTGCGTATGCCGCTTTGGCGGGATAGCCCCTAAAGTATGATAAACAGGCATGGTTTTATAATTGTTGAAACGTTGTAAAGTTGAAATGTTGTAAAGTTGGGATATTACCAATTTCCAGTATTTCAGCATTTAATAATAAAACGAGTGGAACGTGGGAATAGTTTTAAAAGTCGGATGTTATAACATTACAACTTTCCAACCTTAAAACATTACAACGCCTTAGTATTGCGCCAAAACGATCTTAGCGAGCATAGCATCCCTGAAAGATGAAGCATCACTCATTGAAGTGAGGCCAAGGGAAAAATAAAAGTGCATTTGTATGCTCATAATTTGGATATGCAAAGTTAGCTGTAAAATACGTAAGATACAAGCATCAGTTGATTGAGTTGATTTGGTGAATGAATGATTGATTTTACGACAGAAAACAATAACCTTACAACTTTTCAACCTTACAACCTTTCAACAACATATTCAACCAATTTTCTTAAGTTTGATTTACATAACCATTATAAGTCATGAAGCTAGTTTCCTATAAAACCGAAGACCGCGAGCATTTGGGTGTTTTTATAAAAGGGCACATTTATAACCTTAACTCGTGCGATAAGCTTATACCCGATAATATGAGTGAATTTTTATGGGGAGGGGATGAATTAATGGAACGTGCCCAGCGTATTAATAAAGCGATAAGTTCGGGAAAAATGGAAGCTAAGGAGGAATTGTTTTTTGAGATGATGGCGCCGGTTCCGCACCCAACCTCGTGCAGGGATGCGTACGCTTTCAGACAGCACGTTGCAACGGCGCGGCGTAATCGTAAGCTTGAAATGATACCCGAATTTGATCAGTACCCCATATTTTATTTTACAAATCATAATGCAATACAAGGCATAGGTGAAATTAAATGTATGCCCGACCATTTCCAGAAACTCGACTTTGAGCTTGAAGTAGCTGTGGTTTTAAATAAAAAGGCTCGCAACATAAAAGCGGCTGATGCGGATAGTCTTATCGCTGGTTATATGATAATGAATGATATGAGCGCCCGTACGCTCCAAATGGAAGAGATGCTTCTAAACCTCGGGCCGGCGAAGGGGAAGGATTTTTGTACGGTGATAGGCCCGTGGCTGGTAACGCCTGATGAACTGGAATCATATAAAATTGCTCCGCGGGCGGGGCATACCGGCAATGCTTATAAGCTGGAAATGAAGTGTGTTGTAAATGGTAAGCAAGTATCAAAGGGCAGCATGGCCGATATGGACTGGACCTTTGGTGAGATTATTGAACGCTGCGCCTATGGCTGCGATGTGCTGCCGGGCGATGTGATAGGGTCGGGAACCGTTGGTACTGGATGCTTTCTTGAATTGAATGGCACGGGTTTACTTAACGACCCGAATTACCAGCCTCAATGGTTAAAAGCCGGTGATTTGGTTGAGATGGAAGTAACCGGCTTGGGAATGCTCGGAAATATTATTGAAAAGGCTGATAGTGATTTTTCAATTTTGGGACTGAAGAAAAAGTGAATTTTTATCTGAATCAGGATTTACAGGATTTCCTTGATTTTTCGAATTGCATCCTGAAAATCTTCGAATCCTGTAAATCCTGAGTCAGACAACACTGTACAATTTAAGCAATTCCTGATACTATATTAATATAATTTTTGAACCTGAAATTTTACCTTTACTTTGTGTAATAAATACACAAACAGACTAACCTGGTTAACAGGATATAAGCTATAAATCAAATTCAATTATTATATTAATACTCAAATGAAAACTAAACTAAGGTTCTTGTTGGGCGGGATAGTTATGATTGCAGCACTGAGCACCGTAAATGCCCAAACTAAAAACGACCAGGATACCGACGCAAAGATTGAATCCATCATAAAAAAGCTTACGCTGGAAGAGAAGATAGCCATGTTACATGCCAATGGCATTTTCAGCGCAGCGGGCGTACCCCGCCTGAACATCCCCGAATTGATGACCGATGATGGCCCTCTTGGCGTACGCGAAGACGTGAAGCCGGGCTGGGGATCGGCAAACCTTACCACTGATTCTGCCACTTTTTTCCCAAACGGATCGGCACTTGCTGCCACCTGGAACCCTGAACTGGCCTATCGCTTCGGACATGATATGGCCGAAGAAGCGCGTGCCCGCAATAAGTCTATTATGCTGGCCCCGGCTTTTAATATTTGCCGAACCCCGCTTTGCGGCCGTACCTATGAGTATTATTCAGAAGATCCTTTTTTAAACTCACGCCTGGCGGTGCAATCGGTAAAGGGCATACAAAGTCAACATGTGGCCGCCTGTGTAAAGCATTATGCAGTAAACAACCAGGAAGTGGAGCGCGGTCGTGTGAACGTCAGTGTAGACGAACGCACGCTGCGCGAAATATACCTGCCAGCTTTTAAGGCTTCGATAACTGAGGGTAATGCCTGGACCATTATGTCGGCTTATAATAAATTGCGCGGCGTGTATTGTTCAGAAAATGGCTACCTGCTCGACCAAATATTAAAAGGCGAATGGAAATTTAAAGGAATGGTAATAAGTGATTGGGGAGGCACCCACAGCACCGTTAACGCTGCAAACCACGGCCTGGATCTTGAAATGGGCTCGCCCTTACCTTATGATACCTATTACTTCGCCAAAAAGCTGCTTGATTCGGTAAAAGCCGGAAAAGTAAGCGTTAATGTAATTGATCAAAAGGTTAGGCGTATATTATGGGTAATGTATCATACCACTATGAGCGAAAACCAGCCCGCAGGAAAAATCAACACGCCCGAACACAGCCAAACGGCTTATGATATCGCGTCGGAGTCTATTGTGCTGTTAAAAAATGATAAACACTTATTGCCTTTAAATACATCAGCTATAAAAAGCATCGCCGTGATAGGCGATAACGCCACCCGTACTTTCCATTTAGGCGGTTTCGGCGCAGGTGTTAAGGCCCGTTATGAAGTAACTGCACTTGCCGGTTTACAAAACAGGCTCGGTAAAACCATTAATATTAAATATGCGCAAGGATATTCGGGCGTTTACAGGATGCCAAGGCGAAATACTAAACCTGATACCGTTAAGCCAGATACCAGTATGATAAAGCAGGCGGTAGCTATCGCGAAAAGTTCGGATATGGCGATATTGTTTGTAGGCGGCAACCGTGATTACGAAAGTGAAAGCCGCGACCGCAAGGACCTTGGCCTCCCCTTCAACGAACAGCCTCTTATTGATGCCGTTACAGCGGCGAATCCGAATACCATTGTAGTGGTGGTTGGCGGCGCACCTTATGATATTGGCGAGATAAAAAAGAACAACAGCACTATAGTATGGTCGTGGTATAACGGGTCGGAAAACGGTAACGCACTTGCTGATGTTCTGACCGGAAAGATAAATCCATCAGGCAAACTACCTTTCACCTTTCCGGCTGATCTGAAAGATTCGCCCGCTCACGCACTGAATACCTATCCTGGTGAAAATTTGCAAGTAGATTATAAAGAAGGGATTTTGGTAGGATATCGCTGGTTCGACACCAAAAAGATTGAACCGCTTTATTGCTTCGGCTATGGCTTATCGTACACTGATTATAAATATTCAGATTTACACACTAATAAAGACAGCTATAAGCCTGCAGAATATATAACTGCTACCCTGCAAGTGAAAAATACCGGCAAGTATGCAGGCAAAGAAACAATACAATTATATGTAAGTAAACCTGGTTCAGCTGTAGAACGTGCTGACAAAGAGTTGAAGGCATTTAAGAAAGTAAAGATAGGAGCCGGGGAAACCGCTACTGTGATGTTGAATATAGCGGTGAGGGACCTGGCTTACTATGATGTAAAGACACGGAAGTGGGTTGTTGAGCCGGGCAAATATGAGCTGCTTGCCGGTACTTCGTCCAGAGATATAGCGCAAACCAGTACGATAACTGTAAACTAAAGAACGAATCTTATTATTAATTAAGGGGGGCATCATGGAAACATGATGCTTTTTGTTTTTATAGATTCTGTATGAATTTTGTTTTTTTAATTTATCAAAATCATCAGGCTGAAATTATAGCGTTAAAAGCACAATGTTAAATAAATGTTAATTAAAAGGGAAATTAAAAGTTACCCTACTTTGTCTATCAACAAACAATTTTACCGTTAATATTAACTTATTGATATAATTCTACGGGATTTAGTTGATTTGTTGACGATTATATAACATTACACACATGGAGTTAACATTGATATAATATTACTAAACCATAATGAATCCTTAACATTTAGATAACGCAGGGTATGCACCTTTGAAACCGAAATCAATTTAAATTATTATTAATATGAAAAAAATGTTTACGAAGATTTTTGGTGCAGCCCTATTTGTTACCTTAACTGTGGCAGGTTTTGCAGTTAATGCGCAAACTACATCATTAACAAATGACGGAGCAACCGTTGCTTCAACAACCCCTGCAACAACCGTTACTAAACCTGGGGACAAATCTGAAGCTAAAGCAAATACAGATGCAAAAGCCGAAGTAAAAGAAAAAGCTGCTGACCCTGATACAGCATGGCACCCGCAAAGAAGATTATGGGGCTATACGTTCGGTGATTTTTATTACGATGCTCATGCTGATGCTGGCAACAGAGGCCCTGAAACAAACTATAACGGCGTACCCACTTACAGAAATGCCTTCCAGTTCCGTCGTTTGTATTTAGGTTATGACTATGAGATAACGAAAAAATTCAAGGCAGAAGTGTTATTGGCGTCAGAGCCATCAGCTAACACAGGTGCTGCAACAGGGACGTCTATTCAAAATGGTGATAACCTTGTTGATGGTAAAATGGCATTCTGGATAAAGAACTTTAACTTACGCGTTAGAGACTTGTGGAAGGGAACTGACTTTGTTATCGGTGAAATGAGTACCCCCGGTTTCGCATTGAATGAGCCAGGTACAAATGCGCCGGTGTCATTATCAGAAACAACCTGGAACTACCGTTCTATTGAAAAAACTATTACAGACTTTCATAAAAACAATTCATACGATGTTGGCGCTGCGTTACAAGGAACATTCGACCCGACTACCAAAAACTTTGGTTACGTGCTTATGGTAGGTAATAACAGCCAGGCAAGTTTATTATCAGCAGCAAATGCTAATACAGGTTTCTACAAAATATTTTATGGCGATGTATGGGCTATGTTCCTTAATAAGAAATTATACGTTGACATCTACGGTGACTATGCTAAAACAGCACCTGCAACTGCTGTTATCCCCGGCCAGGAACACAACATGTTTAAAATATTTGCGTCTTACAGCGCAAAACCAATTACAATAGGTGTTGAAGCATACACTCAAAATATTGCAAGCGGTGTTACTAACAGTACAACAAAACTACCTGAAGACGCAACCGTTCATGGTTTGTCATTTTGGGTACGGGGGCCCATCGTTAAAAATTTGAATTACTTCGCACGTTACGATAACTATAATCCTAACACCAATTACACCGCTACTGATTCTTATACCACTAACACCAATTACGGATCATATACCTCACTTTATAAAGAACAATTTTATACTGCTGGTGTAGATTTTAATCCAACAAAGAATGTTCACTTTATGCCAAACTTTTGGTTAATTGATTATACAGATCAAAGAACATCAACAACAACAGGTTATGTTGCCCCTGACCATACCTTAGTTTATAGGTTCACTTTCTTCTATACATTCGGTAAATAAGAAATAGCACATAACAAAAAATAATAAACAAAAAACAACCATGAAAGTAATTAAGAGTCTACAGTTAGCAGTTGTTGCGATAGCCGCAAGTTGCATAACATTATCAGCTTCGGCCCAGGACAATACTTTGCTAGGAGCAGGCAGTTCATTTGTCTATCCATTATTTTCGAAGATATTTGCTGAGTATGGTAAAACCCACGATGTGAAGGTTAACTACCAGTCAATCGGATCTGGTGGTGGTATATTGCAGCTTACCAACAAAACAGTTGATTTTGGCGGATCTGACGCACCTTTAAACGAAGATCAGTCTAAAAAAATCGGCGTACCTGTTTTGCATATCCCTATGGCTTCAGGTGCTGTTGTTATCACTTATAACATTCCTGGTATTACTGCTCCTTTAAACTTAAACGGTAAAACACTTGCTGATATTTACCTGGGTAAAATAACAAATTGGAACAGCCCCGAAATTGCAGCTACCAATAAGGGAGTTAAGTTGCCAGACCAGGGAATTGTGGTAGTTCACCGTTCAGACGGTAGCGGTACCTCTTATATCTTTACCGACTACTTATCAAAAGTTAACGCCGATTGGAAATCAAAAGTTGGTAAGGCATCAGCTGCAAATTGGCCAGCCGGTTTAGGTGGTAAGGGTAGCGAAGGTGTTGCCGGTTTGGTAAAACAAACACCAGGAGCTATTGGTTATGTTGAATTAATTTACGCTCTGCAAAACAAAATGGGTTTTGCCAATATCCAAAACAAATCAGGTAAGTTTATCACTCCTTCGCTTGCAAGCACAACTTTAGCAAGTAATGTTGAGTTACCTGCCGACGCAGTTGTTTCGTTAACAGATACAGACAACCCCAAAGGTTACCCTATCAGCAGCTTTACCTGGGCTTTAATTTACAAAGAGCAAAAATATAACGACCGTTCTCCAGCAAGGGCAAAAATGGTGTTGGATTTAATTTGGTACAACATCCATGACGGTCAGAAAAATTGCGAGCCTTTAAATTATGCGCCGCTTTCAAAATCAGCTGTAAAAGTTGCCGAGAAAATTTTGAAATCTGCAACTTACGACGGTAAGCCGATATTAAAATAAATGAATTTATGAGTTATTGATCTGATAACTCTTAAATTCAGAATAACACAATTACCAGTACCCATTAAATGGGGCTGGTAATTGTGTTGTATATACTAACCAAAGTTTTGATAAATTAAATTGCTGACCTTTATGTTCAAACGCTTGTTAAAAGGGTATGAAAACTGCAACCGTAAAAATCGACTTCTTGGACATAGCACTTATAAAATAGATTATAACGTATGAAGAAAAACGATAGATTAGACCTCTCGTACGCACAAATGAAATGGGAAACCATTTTCAAGCGTATTTTAATTGTTATGAGTGTTATTTTGCTGCTGCTGGTAATAGGAGTGCTCACAACACTTATTATACAATCAATGCCTACGATTAAAACTTTGGGAATAAAGTTTTTATGGGGGAAAGTTTGGGATCCTGTTAATAATATATACGGGGCTTATCCTTTTTTAATAGGTACATTGCTTACTTCATTCACTGCCCTTATACTTTCCATACCTTTTTCATATGCCGTGGCCATTTACCTGGGCGAGTATAACGTTAAAGGCTGGCTGTCTGACTTGTTAAAAAATACGATTGAACTTATTGCTGCCGTGCCTTCTATTATTTATGGCTTTTGGGCATTGGTTGTGCTAGTACCGGTTGTGCGTACGCTTGAAACAAAAATTGGTGTTGCTCCTTATGGAGTGGGGGTTTTTTCTGCGGCGCTTGTGCTATCAGTTATGATTATCCCGTACGCGGCGGCGTTGGGAACCTCGCTGATCCGCATGGTGCCATCACCTTTAAAAGAGGGGGCTTATGCATTGGGAGCTACCCGTTTCGAAGTTATACGAAGCGTAATTTTGCCATATACCCGCTCCGGTTTATTTGCAGGTATCCTTTTATCACTCGGTCGGGCATTGGGCGAAACAATGGCCGTAACTGTACTTATTGGAAATACCAGCGCCGTGGCAAATTCATTTAAAGAAGCCTTTTTTGGCCCGGGGAATACCATGGCCAGCGTTATTGCCAACGAATTTACCGAAGCCGACCACACCCAATATTTATCAGCCCTAATTGAGCTGGGCCTGGTACTTTTCTTCGTTACAGTGGTTATTAACCTTATTGGCAAAAGAATAATTACAAAATATACTAGTCATTAACCATATGGATGCACGAATAGGAATAAGAAATACCAAGAGTATTTTATTTAAATCAGTAATTATCTTTTTCGCTTTCATAATTACCATCCCGTTAATCATAGTGTTGCTTTACATCATAGAGAAAGGTGTAATGCAGGTTAACTGGCACTTTTTAAGCCATGTGCCTGTGCCCGAAGGCGAAACCGGCGGCGGTATAGCTAACGCGTTGGTGGGCAGTTTAATCATTGTGTTGATGTCATCAATAGTAGCGATACCGATCGGCATGCTGGCGGGTATATACCTGAGTGAAAACCCGGGCACCAAACTGGCATACTACAGCGGGTTGTGCGTTGACATTTTGCAGGGCGTGCCATCAATAGTGGTGGGTATAGTAATGTATTTTTGGATAGTAAAGCCAATTGGTTTCTCGGCTATATCTGGTAGTATCGCACTGGCTATCATGATGCTTCCCATTGTAATACGCTCAACCGAACAAACCTTGCTGCTGTTGCCCGATTCGCTGAAAGAGGCGGCGCTATCGTTAGGGGTGCCTTACCACCGGGTGATCCTGAAAGTTATCGTACCCTGTGGTTTTGCAGGTATATTGTCGGGCATCATCCTGTCAATTGCGCGTATTATAGGCGAAACTGCTCCCTTATTGTTTACAGCCCTGGGCAATAATTATTTATCGACCAACATACTTAAACCAATGGAGTCATTACCCCATTTGATATATACCTATGCTACCAGCCCTTATGAAGACCAGCACGACCTGGCCTGGGGGGCATCATTCATACTATTAATGTTTGTATTACTTTTAAACATATTCACAAAGCTGATTACAAGAAAATGGCAAATACAGTTGTAAGCTCTTCAAAATTTAACGCCTGGTTTGGCGATAACCATGTAGTAAAAGATGTAACTATAGGTATTGAAAAAAACCAGGTAATAGCGGTTATGGGTCCGTCAGGTTGCGGTAAAACAACCTTTTTGCGTTGCATTAACCGCATGCACGAATTAATACCAGGGGCTACTACCAAAGGTTCATTAAAATTATATGACGATGACGTATATCAAATGAACCCTATATATGTACGCTATAAAATTGGAATGGTATTTCAAAGACCAAACCCCTTCCCAAATCTTAGTATTTATGATAACGTAATAGCCGGTTATAAATTAAACGGCTTAAAGATGCAGAAGGCCGATTTGGATAACATTGTTCAAAAATCGCTTACGTCGGCGGCGTTATGGGGAGAGGTTAAAGATTCGTTACATAAAAAGGGAACATTTTTGTCGGGCGGTCAGCAACAGCGTTTGTGCATAGCACGCGCTATTGCTATGGAGCCTGAAGTGATCCTTTTTGATGAACCGACCTCAGCGCTCGACCCTATATCTACCGCAAGTGTTGAAACACTATTTCACGAACTTAAAACCAACTTTACCTTAATCATTGTTACACATAATATGCAGCAGGCTGCACGTGTTAGTGATAAAACAGCATTTTTTTACATGGGCGAGCTGGTGGAGTTTGATGAAACCAAAACAATGTTTACCTCTCCCAGTGATTCACGTACGCAAAATTACATTACAGGCAGGTTTAGTTAGCCCCCTAACCCCCCTGAAGGGGGAATATGGGTAAACTGATATTAATATTTTTAGAAAAAAATAAATAAATTAACCAATTAATTTCCTCCGCCGGCTGGCGGGGGACAGGGGGTAAAAATTATGACACAAATAGAAAACGAAATCGTCGCCCTTAAAAAGGAGTTGATCAATATGTGGATACTG
>DASXMZ010000510.1:0-10737 GCA_036495385.1 Mucilaginibacter sp.
AATATTTTAATTCGCGGCCATCTGCGGCTAATTACCAGGCGGATGCTGGAGTAGGTTCAAACAAAGGGCCTTCAAACGCCGATTACCTGAAAGACGTTAAAGCCCGCATCGATACATTCTTAAAACATAACCCGGATGTAAAACGCGAAAACATACTGGCCGAATTGGTAACTGCATCAGGCAGCGGTTTGGACCCGGATCTTTCGCCAGAAGGAGCAAAAATTCAGGTAGCACGGATTGCTAAAGTTCGCAACCTTTCTGTTGAACGGGTGAACAAGATAGTTGACGATAACACAGAAAAACCTTTGTTAGGTTTATTTGGCCCCCCAAAAGTTAATGTTTTAAAATTGAACGTAGCTTTGGATGAGTTGAAGAAATAAAAAGCCCCACCCAACCCTCCCGGTAGGGAGGGCTTTCTTTATAAAAAATAAATTAGGAGAAATTCAAAAAGTCTCTCCGCCAGCTGGCGGAGGAGATTATTCGCAAATAATAATTTTTAGTGGCGCTCATGAAGGCTGCGCCGTTTAGAAGGGCTTATGAACGAAGAAAATAAAGAGCAATCGGTTGAACACTTCCTGGAACTTATAAAACGGTCCAGGCGGGGTAAGTTTAAGGTATATATTGGCATGAGCGCCGGTGTAGGCAAAACGTACCGTATGCTGAAAGAAGTACAAACTTTGTTGCGCAACGGAATCGATGTAAAAATTGGGTATATCGAAACCCATCAACGCAAAGATACCGAAGCTTTACTGGAGGGTTTGTCTGTTATCCCGAGGCGCAAGCTCTTTTATAAAGGCAAGGAGCTTGAAGAAATGGACCTGAACGCAATTATAAACATGCACCCCGAGGTTGTAGTTGTGGACGAGTTGGCCCACACCAATATTGAGGGAAGTAAGAATGAAAAGCGCTGGCAGGATGTGATGGATATTTTAAATGCTGGCATTAATGTAATCAGCGCAATCAACATCCAGCATATTGAAAGCCTGAATGAAGAGGTAGAGCAAATAACGGGCACGGCAATTAATGAGCGCATTCCCGATAAAGTTTTACAGATGGCGGATGAGGTCGTAAACATCGACCTTACCGCGGATGAATTGATTGACCGCTTAAAACAAGGCAAAATTTATAACCTAAATAAGGTGCCCACTGCGTTGAATAATTTCTTTCAGACAGAAAGGATCCTGCAGTTGAGAGAGCTTGCCTTAAGGGAAGTGGCAAACCAGGTTGAACGTAAAATTTATACCGAGCTGCCAAAAAATATTAAGGCAAGGCCTGAGTTGTTTTTAGCCTGTATCAGCACTAATGAAGAATCGGCAAAGGTTATAATACGTAAAACTGCACGATTGGCATCTTACTACCATTCAAAATGGTATGTTTTGTATGTGCAAACCTCGAACGAAAGTAGCGATAAAATAAACCTTGTGTCGCAGCGGCATCTTATAAATAATATGAAGCTTGCCACACAGTTGGGCGGCGAAGTATTAAAAGTAAAAAGCAATAACATTGCAAAAACAATTTGGGAAACAGCCGAGAAATATGAAATTACAACCATTTGCATTGGTAAACCACATTTTAAATTTTATCAGCTGGTTATGAAAACGGCTGTTTTTACCCAATTGCTAAATAAATTGTCACAAACACACATTGATCTTGTAATACTTTCATGATATGACTATCAAAAATAAACTTCGTGCCGGCATCGGTTTTTTGTTCTTGCTGGCCATTATAATCTGTGGTCTGTCTATTTATTACGTAAACCGGCTTTCGGATGATGAAAAGAACATCTTAAAAGACAACTACCAGTCAGTACAATATACCAAGAATATAGGTTTGGCTGTAGATGGAAGCTTCGGCGTACTAAACTTGCAGCAAATTAAAACGATAGATGAAAACCTTGTTAAAGAGGAACAGGATATAACTGAACCTGGCGAGGGGCAACTTGCAGATTCATTACGTTCGAAATTTGAAACGCTTAAAAGGATTGGCACAAACTCCCCAAAAACAGTAGAATTACATGCCGAAATAAAGAGGCTTTCATATGCTATTATGCAATTAAACATGACGGCAATTGAACATAAATATGCCGCGGCGATTGTTACAGCTAACCACGCAACGGTCCTTATGGCATTTGTTGGGTCGTTTCTGTTCCTCGTTGCATTTAGTTTCGCCGCGAATTTTCCGGGATATATTGCCAATCCTATTAAAGAATTGACGGAAAGTATAAAACAAGTATCGAAACGTAATTATCATCAACAATTGGATTTTAAATCGAACGACGAGTTTGGGGAGCTTGGACAGGCTTTTAATACAATGACCACCAAACTTAATGAATATGAAAACAGTAATCTTGCGAGCGTATTATTTGAAAAGAAACGGATAGAAACCATTATTAACTCGATGCATGATGCCATTATCGGGCTTGATGAAAAATCGTTCATCATTTTTGCAAATAAAGTAGCAAGCGCGTTGATCGGATTGCCGGAACAAAGTCTTACTGGCAAATATGCACCCGATATCGCGTTGGAAAATGATTTGCTCCGCAACCTCCTGGTTAATGATCAGTCTAAAATGAAAATCTATGCCGACAGCCGCGAAAGCTTTTATACAAAAGAAGTACTGTCAGTAGTCAGCAAAGAAAAGGTTATAGGCAGCGTAATAATACTGAAAAACATTACTGAGTATCAGCAGCTTGACGAAGCAAAAACAAATTTTATTGCCACCATATCGCACGAATTAAAAACACCTATTTCTTCCATAAAAATGAGCCTTAAATTATTGGAGGATGACAGGATTGGCGATGTAAATACAGAGCAACGGCAATTGCTGGAAAACATTGACGAAGATGCCCGCAGACTGCTGCAAATAACCGGCGAATTATTAGACATGGCCCAGGTTGAGACAGGCAAACTACAGTTAAATTTCGGCAGCACTCATCCCAAAAACATTGTTGATTATGCTGTGAAAGCGTTAAAAACAACGGCCGAACAAAAACACGTATCAATAAATGTGCAATGCGATGAGCACCTGCCGGATGTAAAGGCCGACCTGGATAAAACAACCTGGGTTTTAATTAACCTGCTCTCGAACGCTATAAAATACAGCCACGAAAAATCAGTGGTTGATCTGGTTGTGAAAAAACATAAAGCTGATGAAATAGAATTTTCAGTACGAGACCATGGTCAGGGGATTGACCAAAAATATTTATCAAGAATATTTGACAGGTATTTCAAGGTGCCCAGCGCTTCATCAGAACAAACAGGTACAGGGCTTGGCTTGGCGATAGCAAAGGATTTTATTGAAGCCCAAGCCGGCGAAATAGGCGTTGAAAGCGACCTTGGCGAGGGAAGCCGGTTTTATTTTACATTAAAGAGGTTTGGAAACGGTTTAGCCTGACGAATTAAAAACCGCAAATATTGGAAGTCCTCAATCTTTCGGGAGATACGTTATTGATTGAATGGAAGAAATTTATATCCGCAACGTAAGTTTCCCCTGTCGTTTAAAACAACAAACAAAAGATGGATACGCTGCAGATAATAGCTTCCTTCTTAAGCAGGTTTGTTATCCTTTGTAACAGGCTTTACCGTGCCGTTTGATTTTGCTGGGGCTTTCTTAACAGCGGGTGGTGCTTTAACCGCTGCTGGAGGTTTTTCTTCAGTTTTTGGAGCTGATTGAGGTTTTTCAGTGTTGTTAACAGCTTTTGCTACTGTAACTGTTTGGGATACGGCCTGCTCGGCGAATTCCAATTCTTTTGAAAGTTTTTTTGCAAGCCGTTTTGAGCCTTTTTCTATCTCTTTGGCAAAATGTTTCGAATTTTGTCCCAGCTTGTCTGCAACCTTTTTAAGCGCCGCCGCTATTGCTGATTCAATATCGTTGGCTGCCGATTTTCTGGCAGATTTGTTCTTGGTTTTAAGATCGTTACTTTTCATGAGTGGTGGTAAAACATCAAAAATACATTAACAAATAATTAATTCAATATTATATTTATGTTAAGTAATTATGTAGCATTAACTTAACATAACGAAGTTTTTATATTACAAACAGCTGGTTTCATTTTTATGCGTTCTTTTACCGGAGACCAGCGGTCCCGCTTCTGAACAATATAATTTCATTTTCAAATTGCTTTTACAAATGCAACTAAAAATAAACAAGGCCAATTTAGAGGATGTCCTGGAACTTCGTGCTCAATTTTTACAGGAAAGTAACTTCCAATTTATTTATAACAAGTGCCATGAAAACGGGTGGGCAGATACCTGGCTATTTGAAGTAGATGGTGAGAAAGCGGGGTACGGTTCCGTGTGGGGGGCGGACAGGAGGGACGCCAGGGATGCAATTTTTGAATTCTATTTGCCAGGGCCTTTCCGGAAACTGGCTAATTTGATTTTTGAAGAATTCTGCACTGTTTCAGGCGCGAAACTTATTGAATGCCAAAGCAATGATTCGCTTTTGGCATGGATGTTATTTGAATACGCGTTGAACATTAACGCCGAAGCTATTCTTTTTGAAGATGATTTTCAATCCAATATCTCAGTACCCGGTGTAACATTAAGCAGGAATAGTGAAACGGTTGAGACAGATAATGATTCTGGCGAGTATTTGCTAAAGTCAGATGGCGAAACTGCTGCAAGCGGCGGATTTATGTTGAATTACAACAAACCCTATGCAGATATTTACATGGAGGTGAAACAACCTTTCCGCCAAAGAGGTTTTGGTAGCCTGATAGTACAGGAGTTGAAAAAAATAATCTATCAAATGGGAAGGGTGCCTGCCGCCCGTTGCAATATTAACAACTCGATATCAAAGGCGACTTTATTAAAAGCCGGTTTTAAAGTTTGCGGTGCGATACTGAAAGGCCATATCAAAGGAGCAGGAGATAAACAGTCTTAGTGTTGGAAACCAAATTTATTTAATGGCTTCTTCTCAATTATTGTAACTATTTTTTGCAGAAACAAATTTATATATTGCATTGATAACCTGACCTAACCAGATATCAAACACATTTATGAAAAACATAAGAAAAACAATTGGTTTATGCGTCATGTCGGCGGCGTTTGCCTTTAATGTGAATGCACAAAGTACCGCTCCGAAGAAGGCCACTAGCGCTATCGCTGAACCTGTTAAAATAACCACCGTGGAAGGGATTACCGAATACCGACTCGGCAACGGTCTGGTTGTTTTGCTATTTCCTGATCAAACGAAACAGACGGCTACGGTTAATATCACATACCTGGTTGGTTCAAAATTTGAAAACTATGGAGAAACCGGTATGGCCCACCTGCTGGAGCACATGGTATTTAAAGGCACGCCAAAACATCCTGACATTCCCAACGAATTAACTTCACACGGAGCAAGGCCAAATGGAACTACGTGGCTCGACCGGACAAACTATTTTGAAACGTTCAGCGCAACTGACGAAAATATGAATTGGGCGCTCGATCTGGAATCTGACCGCATGGTAAATTCTTATATTGCTAAAGCAGCGCTTGATAAAGAGTTTACTGTTGTTCGTAACGAAATGGAATCGGGCGAGAATGATCCACAAAGGATTTTATCAGAGCGCATGATGTCAACTGCTTATCTTTGGCACAACTATGGAAAATCAACCATCGGCAACCGTGCAGATGTGGAGCTGGTGCCGATAGATCGCCTTCAGGCATTTTATCATAAATTTTACCAACCCGATAATGCGGTTTTAACCGTTTCCGGGAAATTTGATCCCGTTAAGGTATTACCCATAATCAATCAAAAGTTTGGTTCAATTCCGAAACCAACCCGCGTACTGCCGCCAATATATACGGTAGAACCAACCCAGGATGGCGAACGGAGTGTTACATTGCGCAGGGTTGGCGATATACAATTGGTGAGTACAATGTATCATGTGCCGTCTGGTTCGCATGCTGATTTTCAACCAATCGAAGTTTTACAGGGGTTGCTTAGCGATGTACCGGCAGGAAGACTTTATAAAAAATTGGTAGAAAGTAAAATGGCCAGTGAGGTAAATGGATTTGATTACGAAACAAAGGATCCGGGTGTTGCAACATTTACTGTTACGGTTCCAAAAGAAAAAAATCTTGACGCCGCAAAAGATACATTGATTAATACTGTCGAAACTTTTTCGGCGGTAAAGCCCACCACTCAGGATGTTGACCGTATTAAAACCGAATACCTAAAGGACATTGATTTGCGTCTTAACTCTTCAGAGAGAGTTGGATTAGCATTAAGTGAATATATAGCTCAGGGCGACTGGCGGCTGCTTTTTTATCAGCGCGATCAGTTAAAGAAAGTTACCCCCGAAGATGTAGCGCGGGTTGCTGATAAATATTTTAAACAATCAAACCGAACCTTAGGTTTGTTTATCCCAACTGCTAAGCCTGATCGTGCAGAAATACCACCGGCGCCAAACCTCGAAGCTATGTTGAAAGGCTATACCGGCTCTCAAACAATAGCACAGGGAGAGGCGTTTGATGCAACTCCGGGTAATATACAAAGCCGCCTGTCATCGGGAAAAGTTGGGGGACTTACAGTAAATTTTCTTTCCAAAAAAAACCGGGGCGAAGCGGTAAATGCTGTTGTAACCCTAATGTTTGGCAACGAAGCCAGTTTACAGGGAAAAGGAATGACGCCATCATTTACGGCCGAAATGCTTAATAAAGGAACTTCCGGCAAAACCCGCCAGGAAATTCTGGATGCATTTGATAAATTAAAAGCAAGAGTAAACTTTTCGGGTGGCGCTTCCTCAGTGACAGTCACGATAGAGACGACGCATGAGAACTTGCCGGACGTAGTGAAATTGGTGACTGAGATATTAAAAGACCCAATATTCCCTGATGCCGAATTAGATAAACTCAAAGCATCCCGCATCACTGCACTTGAAGCCCAGAGAAGCGAACCCTCGAGTGTGGCTATTACGGAGTTTCAGCGATATATCGATCCTTATGGTAAGGATGATCCGCGTTATTCCAGGAGCATAGATGAGTCGGAAGCTGCTATTAACAGCTTAAAAAGCAGCGACCTAAAAAGCTTTTATAAAGATTTTTACGGAGCTTCGAACGGTTATATTACCGTAGTTGGCGATTTTGATTCCACCAAGGTAAAATCGATTATTGCTACTGAGTTTTCCGGCTGGAAGAGCCCGCGGCCGTTCGCCCGCCTGGTTGAGCAATCAAAAACCTATCCTGCTACAACAAAAAGCATCGAAACACCTGACAAAGCAAATGCCTTCTTTATTGCTTTTGAGGAAGTTAAAATGAGTATGAAAGATAGCGATTATCCGGCTATGATAATGGCTAACTATATAATTGGTGGTGGTTTTCTTAATTCACGGCTGGCTACCCGCATCCGTCAAAAAGAAGGTATCAGCTATGGAGTAGGTTCGCAATTCAGTGCGGGCTATTTTAATAAAAACTCAGGCGGCTTTATTGGCTATGCTATTTATGCACCCGAAAATGTAAAAAAACTGGATACAGCCTTCAAGGAAGAAATTGAGAAGGTTGCCAAAAATGGATTTACCGAGCAGGAATTGGCTGAAGCAAAGAAGGGTTATTTGCAATCGCGCCAGGTAACGCTGGCCCAGGATGCATCGCTTGCCAACACGCTTAACACCTATAGCTATTACGGCGAGAAGATTGCTTTCTGGCAAAAAATGGATGATGCCATTAGCAAGCTTACTTTACAGGATGTAAATAAAGCAGTTGGTACTTATTTAAAATATAATGAGATAAGCATTTTCAAAGCCGGCGATTTCAACAAGAAACCAGTTCCCGCCGCTCCGGCTCCTGCAGGAAAATAAGCTGATACTTACTATAAGATGCAAAGAACCCGCCTGATACTAATTTGGGCGGGTTCTTTTTTTATTGCTAAATTTCGTCAAATAGCAATGTTCTCACCCTAAATCACTCCGATAAGTTTTAGAATAAATTTATTTTTAGCATAATCAAACTAAACAAATCCTTATATTGTTTGCACGTCTTTAAAAAGATTGAGGTGAGGCGATGACTAACCACGAAATAAAAATAAACTTTAAAGAATACAGCTCTTTAAAAGAGCTGAATAAGCCCGATCGTGATTTATGCCTGGAAGCAATAAGGGCCCTGGAAAATTCACATTCTCCTTATTCGAAATTCAGGGTGGGAGCTACACTGCGCTTAAAAAGCGGAAAAATTGTTTATGGCAGCAACCAGGAAAATGTAGCCTATCCTTCAGGATTATGCGCCGAAAGGGTTGCGCTGTTTAACTGGGGCGCTAATTATCCTGAGGACCCAATTGAAGCAATGGCGGTAACCGCGCACTCCGACGAGTTTGAAATAGAAAAACCTATCGCATCATGCGGCGCATGCCTCCAGGTTTTAGCTGAGTACGAAAAAATCCTCAATAAGCCGATAGAAATTTTGCTATTTTGTGCGAATGGCCCGGTTTGGGTAATGAATGGCGTTGAAAGCTTTCTTCCATTTTTATTTTTCGAAAAAAGGTTAATATCATGAAATTGAAATTTCTATTTCTGCTTTTTCTTGCTTTTACAGCAAACAGTTGTGTACATGCACAGCAGGGTTTTCCGTTTGCCGAAGAGATCGGGACATTTAAACACCAGGACAGTATAAGCTTTCCACCTAAAGATGGCATTTTGTTTATCGGCAGTTCATCTATTCGTTTATGGAGCGACCTGGAACAACGTTTTCCAAACGCTCCTATTATAAAACGAGGCGTTGGCGGATGTGAATTATGGCAGTTAGTTGACTATTATACGCCGTATATTTTATTCCCTTACCAGCCCCGAAAAATTTTTATTTACGCTGGTGAGAATGATATAGCCGCAGGGAAAGGTGCAGCATTCGTCTCAGAGGAGTTTAAAAAACTTTGGGAAATGATACACCGGCAATTGCCAGCGGCTAAAATTTATTATATGTCCATAAAGCCAAGCCCAAGCCGTGCCGAACATTTTAATGAAGTCGCGAAGGCGAACCAACTGATTAAATTCTTTCTTGCGGGTAAACCTAATGGTACTTATATTGATATGGCCACGGTTATATTAAAAGACCATTCTTCCATACCGGATTCTTCTTTATTCAAAGCGGATTACCTGCATCTCAACGGCAAAGGCTATGATAAATGGCAAAAAGTGCTGGAGCCATATTTGAAGTAATATCTGAGCGAAAAGCAAAAAGCTGAAAGTGAAAAGCAAACTAAATCTTCTTTTCGCTTTCAGCTTTTTGCTCTAGACTTTTCGCTTTTTCTTTATTTAAAGGTGCTTATTATTTTAGTAATTGCCCATCCGTTTAAATTTTCAATTGTCAAACGATCGGTGCGGGTAAAGTTATTGTACTTAAATTCAACTTTAACAACTAAGCTGTTATCGTCGTCTATTACAACGGTTGTGTTGGTGCTAACTGGTTGACTTAGCGTGCCGTTATTTTTCAGATCATCAATCAATTGGCTTTTATTAAGATTGTTTATATTTTCTCCTCTTACAATGTCAAATTGAAGCCCGTCATCAATTATTTTATCTAAAACGTCGGCCTTGCCGTGAGCAATGGCGTCAACATATAGATTTACTATATCATTCTTTGTTGGTTTGCCATTAATAGGTTTGGCAGTTGCATTAGCAGCTACACAAATAAAAAGCAATGCGATTGCTGTTAGCGCAGATTTTAATGTTTTCATAAATTTTTTATTAAGGTTAATAAATGAGATGTTTGTTTATAAGACGACCTGAATCAGGTAACGTTACACAGATTTTGCGTATTCATTAAGATTTAACAGATATTTAACGTCTGAAGAAATAATCGTTAAATTCTTTAACGGGATTGGCAAACCAGAGCACTATGATTGAGTTTAACACCATTATTTTGCAATTTGCAGAGCAGGGGGAAAAGACCGGATGGAGTTATATTGAGATCCCGGCCGATCTTGCTCAGCAGATTAAACCCGGAAATAAAAAATCTTTTAGGGTTAGGGGTATGTTGGATGGTCTTACCGTTAGCGGCCTGGCTTTAATGCCGATGGGCGAGGGGAATTTTATTATGGCGTTGAAAGCGGAGATTAGAAAGGGGATTCATAAAAATGCGGGCGCAATGCTGCAGGTAAGAATAGAGGAAGACTTGGATTTTAAAATAGAGATGCCAGATGATTTAAACGAATGTTTTGAGTTTGAGCCGGAAGCGCTGGATTTTTTTAACGGCCTGCCAAAATCGCACCGCGACTATTTTATAAAATGGATAAATGACGCAAAAACCAATGAAACAAGAGCCAAACGTATCATCAACACAGTCAACGCCATGCTGCGGAAATGGAACTATGGGCAGATGATGAGGGCGATGAAAAAGGAGGGCTGATTTGCGGATGTGCGGATTTCAGATGTGCGAACTTATAATTTTCTCTTTTTTGGATTTTGTCTGTTATCAAAAATTGATAAAATCTCAATTGCATTTTTATTTATTCTGAAATAGATAGAAGTTTGAGGTGAAAAAACACAGCGATGAATTTTCTTTGTTTTCCTAAAAACAGGAAATTGTTCAGGAGAATTTTGAATGCGAATGATTGTTTGATCTATTTCTATACTAATTCTTATTGCGACTTCTCTTCCCCATTCCCCCAATAAGTATTTCACCAATTTTTCATACTCCTCGGATGCCCTGTCCATCCATATTATTTCGTAAGCCATCTACTAGCTCAACGGTTTAATATTTTATCAATACGGGCGGTAACTTCTGCATGAGTGTGAATCCGACCAGCATCTGAATCAGC
>DASXMZ010000511.1:0-12002 GCA_036495385.1 Mucilaginibacter sp.
AATTTCAATAATGATTTTTGCCAAAAATTCATAACAAATTGTAATAGGTTAAGAAAGCCATTTTTCCCCGGCATAAAATTACGGAATAAGGATTTAGTAAAGTTTAAAATTCGTGCAATTCGCTAAAAATTAGTGCCAAGCTAAATTCGTGTAATTCGATAAAATTGGTGTAATTAGTGCCATGTTAAGAGTTGTTCATTTGAATACCTATGATGGTAATGGCGGTGCAGGTCGGGGCTGTGTGCGGCTTAACCTGGCTTTGCTTAACCGGGGTATTGATTCGAAAATTATAGTTCATTATAAATTTGGGAAAAACCCGGCGATAAAGACTTTTAACTTAAATTCAGTTCAAAAAGCTTATACAGCGGCGACTATCATTGCCGAACGCATTTTAGCAAAACTATACTTAAAGCCTGGCCGCACCCCGTTTTCGTTTGCCTGGTTCGGACGCTCGGTTATTCATCACCCAGATGTTAAAAATGCCGATATTATCCATTTGCATTGGGTTAACCACGGGTTTTTAAACCCGTCGCATTTGGCGGAGATTGCCGAGCTTAACAAACCGGTGGTTTGGACATTTCACGATAGCAACGCCTTTACCGGTGGATGCCATGTACGCTACACCTGCGATCATTTTCAACGGCAATGCGGCGACTGCCCGCTGTTAAAAAATGCTTCGTCGAATGACATTTCACATGCTATATGGAAGCAAAAAAATAAAGCATACCAGGTATTAAATTTTAACGTTATCGCGCCAAGCTCATGGATGTTAAATTCGTTAAAAACAGCAGGTTTAATGACCGGGAAGTCTGCAAGACGGATCCCCAATACCCTTGAGACCGATATCTTTAAGCCGGTAAACAAAATTGAGGCAAAGAGGCGGCTCGGTTTACCGATCGATAAATTTATTTTTTTGAGCGGTTTTATGCCATCGCGCAAAGATTTACATAAGGGCACGTCGTATTTATTGGAGAGTCTTGATTTGCTCAAAGAGCGTCTGGGCGCTACTGCGGACGAAGTTGAGCTAGTAATTTTTGGTAACCGCAATACAGAAGACCTTCCAGACTTTCCTTTTAAAGCAAACTTCTTAGGGACTATTAGTGATGACGAAAAACTGGCCACTTGTTATGCTGCCGCCGATGCTTTTTTAATCCCATCGCTCGAAGATAACTTGCCTTATACTGTAATGGAAAGCCTGTCATGCGGTACGCCGGTAATTGCTTTTACAACTGGCGGCATACCCGATATGGTACAGCATGAATACAACGGCTATCTGGCCAAATACCGTTCTTCCGAAAGCTTTGCTGATGGCATGGAATGGATCATCAAACATCCCGAAAAGGAAAAGCTGCAACAACAAGCCCGGCAAACGGTGATGGAAAAATTCTCTGAGAATATCATCGCCGATAAACATATCGAATTATATCGCGAACTGTTAACACGCACCGAATCATGAAACAGTTGTGGCAACCCAAATTGACGGTAATCACCGTAGTTTATAATAACGCGCGTGACATTGAGCGAACAATGCTATCGGTATTGAATCAATCCTACCCAAATATTGAATATATTATTGTTGATGGCCTATCAACTGATGGCACATTAGAAATCATAAAGCATTATGAAAGCCGGATCACCAAACTCATCAGCGAAAAAGACAAGGGGATTTATGATGCGATGAATAAGGGTTTAGCTGTTGCAACCGGCGACTTTGTTTTGTTCATGAACTCCGCTGATGAATTTTATGAACCGGATACCGTTGCCAAAGTATTTTCTACTGCAGATAATGCTGACATTTATTACGGTGAAACGGAAATGACTGATGATAAAGGTCAAAGTCTCGGCCAGCGCAGGCATAAAGCGCCTGAGAATTTCACTTGGCGAAGTTTCAAATATGGAATGAGCGTAAGTCACCAAGCTATTTATATCCGCCGTTCTATTATTGAACCTTATGATAGCCGGTACCATTTAAGTGCTGATATCGACTGGATAATCCGCGCGGCAAAAAAAGCAAAAAAGGTCGCCAATGTAAATCAATATGTCGCCAAATACCAGGTAGGGGGGATGTCAAAAACCAAACACCGCGAAAGTTTATTAGAGCGTTTTGATATTATGAAGCGGTATTATGGGTTGGTACCAACCATTTTTAATCACTTTGTAATTGCTTTTAATTTGGGATGGTATTGGGTTAGAAATAGAAGGACGAATGATTGATTAGGTTGTAATTGTTGTAAAAGTAGAAAGTGTGAGGCGAAAAAGATTCAAGTGCTTGGCTTTAAAACAAAAATAGCGATGGGTTTATAAACCCATCGCTATTTTCAAACCTTGCGTATAAGCACTTCTTTATTTCTTATCCTTCTTAACAGGCTTAGCCGCCTCACGTTTAGGGGCGTCTGTTTTCGGTGCCGCTTTAACGGCGGGAGCCTTCTTTTTCTTTGTTTCCGAATACACTGCCCCTGCCAAAGCCAACACCAATAATACCGAGCCTGCCAGCGATATCTTTTCGCCGGTATAGTATGATGCAGGGTGGAAAATAAACTCTATCTTATGATTACCCAATGGTATTTGTGCTGCACGCAAAACATAGTCTGCCCTGAAATAAGGATGTTCAACTCCGTCAATCAGCATCGTCCAGCCTTTATCATAATATATCTCTGAAAAAACGGCGGTTTCTGTTGCGGTCGAACCAGATTGATATACCAGGTGGTCCGGGTTATAGCTAACCAGTTTAATGGTTGCATTCGGGTCAATGCTGATCTGCTTTTCGTCAATTAAATTCTTATAGCGCTCATCAACAATTGCTTCATCTTTTGGCGCAAAGGTGCTTATCGCCCGCATTTCCTCGTCGGCGTTTTTGGCATATTTTACACTTTTAACAAACCAGGCATGCCCACATGCGGTGGGGTTAGCCACCATCGAATAATTTCGGGCAGTATCGGCCGAAATTATGTATTTGGTATTGAGCATGTCTAAAACATCGTGATTAGGCGGATTGTTGGATAATTGATTATCCATCAATTCATCATATCGTTTTAAACGGGCTGCAGAATAGCCACTGATTGATTTGTGAAAAAATGGATTAAACTGATCGCTTTTTATCGATGCTGTTAAATCGAACACGCGAAAATCAGGATCAGGATCCCTGGCAATAAATTTATCTACTTCCCTTTCTTTTACCACCTGGTCAACATCCTGTTTTTCCTGGAAACTGGCATCTTTAAGGTAGCGTTTATCAATTTGCCATAGATCAACAATCACCAGGGCAAATATCCCAAACGAAAACAGCGTTAAATTAATTTTTTGTTTTATAAATGCCCACAGAATACCGAATGCAATTACGATAAATATTAAGCTTCTTATGGCATCCACGCGTTCCAGGCTTTGCCTGTCGCTAACAACGGCGTTTGCTATAGTGGTTGCGCCGGCGCTATCGCCTTTCATAATCTGAGTAAGGTAGCTGATGCCGGTTTGATGATCACTCGCTTTGAAATTCAAAAATAATCCAGGCAATACGATCAGCAACAAAGTAAGGCCGCCGGTTATGTAAAAAGCGAGCTTCAGTTTTTTAAATATTGTTTGCTTATCAGCGGATGTGATAATTTCCTGTATGGCAAGAAATGCCAGAATTGGAAAACAGATGCTGGTAACGGCGATGATAGATTCAACTGCCCTGAACTTGTTATAGAGCGGGAAATAGTTAAAAAACAAATCGGATAAATAAGGCCAGTTTCCTCCGAACGACAATAACAAGGTTAAAATAGTCGTTGCCAGCAGCCACCATTTTATCCGGCTTTTCACCACTAATAATCCAAATACGAATAAAAAGCAAATCACAGCCCCAAAATAAAACGGACCTGAAGTACTTGGTTTATTACCCCAATATAAGTACATGCCCGGAATACCTGAGGTAATTTGTTGTGCTGTGCCAACCGCCTGTTCTTCCGTTGCACCTTTATTGATGAAAATTTTTGCTGTCTCCGAATTTTGGTCAAGTGTTTCCGGTCCGCCGGTAGCACCACCATAAGCATTAGGTACCAAAAACGTCAAGCATTCCGCAACGCCCTGGCTCCATTCATAAGCATAGGTTCTGGATAGCCCGTTGCTTGGCTCTTTGGTATGCTGCGTTAAATTTGATTGACCCCTGATGGTATCTTTACCGTACTCATAGGTGCTCCACAATAAGGAAATATTGACGGCTAATGCAATGAGAGTAGCAGCGGCTAAGTAGGCAAATGATTTTAAAAAAGCTGCCGTGGTTTTATTTTTAGTGGCATGATATAATTCTATAGCTAATAAAATTACAATTGCAAATAACAGGTAATAGGTCATTTGGATGTGATTGGCACGTATTTCCATCGCTAAAAACAAAGCTGTAAGCGCACCGCCCACCAAATGTTTTCCTCTTAATGTCAGGATAATGCTCGCCAAAATCGGGGCAAAAAAAGCAATAGCAAAAGCCTGGTTTGAATGTCCCGCCGCGAGCAAAATAATATTGTACGATGAAAAAGTAAAAGCAATTGCTCCTGCAGCTGCAAGCCACGGGTTGAGCTTTAGCACACAAAATAAAAAATAGGTGCCCAATAAAAGTAATAATACCGTATCAACAGGACTTGGAAATACAGCCTTTATGCCAGATACGATGTGAGTAGTGATATTGTCTGGGTATGGAGCCCATATTTGGAAAGCAGGCATCCCGCCAAAAATCTGATTGGTCCACAAAATGGTGGTATCTTTGGCTTTATAATCGTTTATTTCTTTTTGGGTTGATTGGGCACCTATTACATCAAACTGCCCTAAAGTTTTACCCTGAAATGCAGGAGTAAAATAGATAAAGCATATCACTAAAAAAATTGCACCAACTAAAAAGTGGATGCCATTCTGCTTGAACCAGTTATTCATTTAAGTTTTTTAAAAGGGAAAAAATATAATCGTCAAAAATAGAAATTTACGGGAGAATAGGAATTAATTTGTTATTGGTTGATTAATATAAGAGGTTGATTAAGTTGATTAGGTGAATGGTTGATTGAGTTATTAAAACACTGATAAGCGATTTATTGATTTGGACATAATATCGGCAACCCGATCAACCACTCACACAATCAACCATTCACTTAATCAACCAATTCACATCTTCCCTTCAAAAAGAAAGAACAGTATAACAAGTACCACAATGCTTATGGAAAAGGAAATTATGATGTTTCTGGCGCCAAATTCTTCGCGGTTCCGGCGGATGGTATAAAAATTATACAAGGCCAGCAGCGAGATCACTACCCAAAAAAACCAATTGATATGGCGCTTATCGGTAAATAAAGCGATCGCCACCGAAACCACCATAAAATTGGCAATGATAAGAAGTATCGATTCGGGTGTGTTATTGTGCCTGCGCCGACGTTTAAAAACTTCTTCAGGTATCATTGCAAACTATTTTACTTCTTCGTAATCTACAAATTCACCTTCCGAATCGGGAACAGTATTTTTTTTGCCTTGCGGGATATAGTCAACTTTTATTTTGGCATCAGGCTGACTTTGACGTCTATAACTTTGCTGACCACCATTTTGTTGCTGTTGCTGCGCTTTATTTACTACGCTTTGAAAAAGCATAGGCAAAAATATACGGGCCAAAGTCCGTACAATGTATAAGATTAAAATTGCTGTAATCAGGAAACTAAGTAACTCCGGCATAACTGATTAAAATTAAGTCTGCAAATATAATACTATAACGACAAAAATGTTTGCGTATGATTTTGCTTTATTTTATGACATTTGATTGATGGGATTTGTTACAGCTTATTTCGGATTTCGGATGTTCGATTTCGGATTTAGTAGATTTAAAAAAAACATTCTTTAATTTGAAGATTGGCGAGTATGAAAATCGCATAGCTCACAACTTATTGGCGCAGAACAAAGGATATTTTACATATGGCAAAAAAAAAGAAAAATAACTCGGATTCATGGTTTATCAGCTTTTTAAAATCATTACTACCATCCGGTAAACCTAAATGGCTAAGCTGGGTGTCTATTTTATTTAGCCTTTGGCTGATCCTTTATCCAGAACCCCGGGAACCGTTATTTGTAGCTGTTCTTATTTTGCCTCTTTTCGGGCTAATTATCAATAGATTCCTTTTTACAAACTTTGAGTCATTGCTATTAATCAAGGTTGATTCCGGGAAAGAATCTTTCAGCATTGCCAATTTTATTCTTTTCCCGGGAATTGCATTGATCATAAGGTGTTTTGCCTATGATTGCGCAAGCTTTCTTAAAGTATTCGAAATCGGGACAATTGGGTTTATTTTACTGCTGGCAGTTATTTTTGCAATTTATGGTTTTATTAAAAAAGATAATACCGACAAGTTGGGTATTTATCTCTTTATCATTCCTGCTATTGCCCTATACAGTTATTCGGCTATTTATGTGATTAATTGTGAATTTGATAATTCCAAACCTTTGATATTTAACACAAAAGCAATTGGTAAATATTCTACGACCGGAAAAAATTCCGGGTATTATATAACAGTAAACGGATGGAAAAATCACAAAGATTCGGTTGATGTAAAGGTTTCATCTTCTAAATATTACAGTTTAAAAATAGGACAACAGATTAAAGTTGAATATTGGAACGGTCTCCTAGCTATTCCCTGGTATGATTATGATTTAGATTAAACTGGAAGTGCAACGATATGAAATCAATCCATTTTCAAATCAACTGTACATTCAGACATCCGCACATCTATACATCAAAACTTCTCTTCCATCATTTTTTCAAGCGCAAACATTTCATCGCGCAGTTTGGCTGCCAATAAAAAGTCCATATTTTTTGCTGCGGCGAGCATATCTTTTTTTGTATTCTCGATGGATTTTTTAAGATCAGGTTTTGTCATATACTGAACAATCGGATCTGCCGCAAGTGAGGCCACGTCAGTTTCAACATAGGCTTTCTGAACACCTCCTTTAAAATCCATTACCGATGTTTGTTCTATAATCTCACTCCGGGTTTTTCCGACAGTTGCGGGCACAATGCCATTGGCGGTATTATAGCTTATCTGTATGTCGCGGCGGCGATTGGTCTCGTCCATGGTGATCTGCATCGAATCGGTAATCTTATCGGCATACATAATTACGCGGCCTCTGTCATTTCGCGCCGCCCGGCCAATAGTTTGGATCAATGAACGTTCTGAGCGAAGAAAGCCTTCTTTATCAGCATCTAAAATAGCTACCAAAGATACTTCAGGCAAATCCAGACCTTCGCGTAACAGGTTAATACCAATAAGTACATCAAATTCTCCCAGGCGCAAACCTCTCAGTATCTCCACCCTTTCAAGTGTTTTAACTTCCGAATGGATATAACGGCACTTAATACCAAGCCTGTCCATATATTTTGCCAGTTCCTCGGACATACGTTTGGTAAGGGTTGTCACCAATACACGGTCGCCCATTTTTACGGTTTTATCAACCTCTTCCAGCAGGTCATCTACCTGGTTTATTACCGGTCTTACATCAATCACCGGATCGAGCAGGCCGGTCGGCCGTATTACCTGTTCAACAACAACGCCACCCGATTTTTCCAGTTCAAAATCGCCGGGCGTAGCGCTCACATAAATAGTTTGAGGCGCCAGTTTTTCGAATTCCTGGAAATTAAGCGGACGATTGTCCAGCGCTGCAGGCAGACGGAAGCCATACTCAACCAGTGATATTTTGCGGGAGCGGTCACCGCCATACATGGCCCTAATCTGCGGAACAGTAACGTGGCTTTCGTCAATAACCATCAGGTAGTCATCGGGGAAATAATCGAGCAAACAGAATGGGCGTGCACCGGGCTGACGCCCGTCGAAAAACCGGGAATAATTTTCAATGCCCGAGCAATAACCCAGTTCGCGGATCATTTCCAGATCGTAGTTTACCCTTTCTTCCAGGCGCTTTGCTTCCAAAAACCGGCCATCGTCAATAAATTGCTTCTTTCTTGTTTCCAACTCTTCCTGTATCGCCCAAATGGATTGTACAAAACGCTCTCTTGGTGCCACATACAAATTAGCCGGAAATAGTACCATGTGCGTCATTTTTTCGATGGTTTTCCCTGTAGTTACGTCGAAGGTGCTTAACTCTTCAATATCATCGCCGAAAAAAGATATGCGATAGGCGTGATCCATATATGCCGGGAAAATATCTACTACGTCGCCCTTGACCCTGAAAGTACCGCGCTTAAAGTCAGCTGTGGTGCGCGAATACAAAATCTCGACCAGCCGGTGTAAAAATGCATTTCTGCTTATGCGGGTGCCAACTGCAAAACGAAAAACAGAGTCCTTAAAGTCTTCCGGGTTACCCATGCCGTAGATACATGAGATTGAAGAAACAACAATAACATCCCGCCTGCCCGACATTAACGCCGAGGTTGTGCGGAGACGCAGTTTTTCAATTTCCTCGTTTATCTGCAGGTCTTTTTCAATATATGTATTGGTAGTTGGGATAAACGCCTCTGGTTGATAATAGTCATAATAAGAAACGAAGTAGTTAACAGCATTTTCCGGGAAAAACTGTTTGAATTCGCCATAAAGCTGGGCGGCAAGCGTTTTGTTATGACTTAATACCAACGTGGGTTTTTGGGTTTGGGCAATGACATTAGCTATTGTAAAAGTTTTACCCGAGCCTGTAACTCCAAGCAGCGTTTGGAAAGGGTCGGAATTGTTGACCCCCTCAACCAGCTGCCTTATGGCTTCAGGCTGGTCGCCGGTGGGTTGATACTGAGAAGTTAAGCTGAAATCCATAGATAAATACAAATTTACTGTTTTAGTCCGAATCCCGATAGCTATTGGAACCGGAAGACGGAAGCAATAATTTTATTCAAATTAAATAAGGGATTATGACAACCGTATGTCAACAGGATTATCAGGAGGGTCAAGATACATGCAAATAAAAAACATGTCATTGCGAACGAGGAACGAGTGAAGCAATCTCGTAGCTCTGCATGTTCGCCATGCAATTACGACGAGATTGCTTCGTACCTCGCAATGACAAATTTTTGTTTTTTCCCGTTTCTTGATTCTCGCACCTTAACTCTTTAATCTAACCTCTTTAAATCGTAATTTTAACCATGATCTTTATCCTTAACAAAACAAACACAATTGCCAATCAATTTCTTGCCGAACTAAGGGACGTGAACACCCAGCAGGATAAACAACGTTTCAGGCGTAACCAGGAAAAGCTTGGTGAAATTTTGGCTTATGAGATAAGTAAAACGCTAAAGTATTCTGAAAATGAGATTCAAACGCCATTAGGAATAGCCAATGTCAGTATGCCCGAAGAAAGTCCGGTGTTATGTACTATTCTGCGGGCGGGATTGCCGTTTCATCAGGGTTTTATGAATTTTTTTGATCAGTCTTCATCAGCTTTTGTTACCGCTTATCGTAAAGTTAAAAAGAATGGTACATTTATTATCAATATTGATCATATCTCTTCACCCGATCTCGACAATAAAACATTAATTATTTGTGATACCATGCTGGCCACCGGACAAAGCATGGTGCAGGTTTGTAAAGCGCTGATGGCTTCTTACACCATGAAGGAGATACACATCGCGGCCATTATAGCAAGCACAGAAGGTGTAACACATGTACGTGCCAATTTACCGAAAGCCCGCCTTTGGCTTGGTGCCGTAGATGAAGAAATGACTTCGAAAGCATATATAGTACCCGGACTGGGCGATGCTGGCGATTTGGCTTTTGGCGAGAAAATGTTGTGATTTACGAGTTACGATTTTAGATTTACGATGCGGGATGTCGGAATTGGAAACTTCGTCCCGATAGTTATCGGGATCGGATTTAGTTTATAAATAGCTTAATTTCGAACCTCCATTCATTCTATTTGGATCAAAAAAACAATTCCGAAATTGAAAATCCGAAATTAATACTATTGTATTCCCCTGTTCCCCGTTCGAATCATTCGGGATTTTAATATAAATTAACTATTTTAGTATAATTATTTTTATGTCATGAATATAAAGGATGATTTTCATCAATTGATTGATAATATTGAGGATGAGCAACTTTTGCAGCATTTTTATCAATTGATACAAAAAATAAGTGATGGCCAAAACGGGCATTTGTGGAATAATCTAACTGAAGATAAAAAAAACGAATTGCTCTTAGCGTATGAAGAAAGTTTTGACGCCGACAACTTGTTAAGTCACGATCAAGTGAAACGTCAACACGAAAGATGGTTAAAACCATAAACAATTTCGGAATTCGGAATTTCGATTTCGAATTTTAAAATAAGGCCATTAACGAATGATTATAAAATTACGTCGATCAATTCTTTGAAACTGTAATGAACAAGATAGTGTTGCAACGGGCAGCCACAACAGAAAAGATAAACACCTGAGGGTTACTTTTAAAGAATATCAGCATTAACAATAAATTATTGTTAATATGAATAATGCTTATAATTATTTAAAACAATATCCCTTTACCTTAATTGCATTCATTTTATATTGCTATTGTTGGTGTTCGTTATTTACCGACTTCTTTCCTTTTAAACCGGTTGTAATTGGTGAATGGGCGGTAGCGCCTGTTATTTCTTTACCTTTTTCTATATTGATGCTTCTAAATTGCGCTTTTAGAAAAGGTCATAGATTGTTTTATTTCATTACAACTGCTATGATTTATTTGCCATTTTTGGTTCTCAGTTTATTGGCTTACCCAGAAAAATGAAATCCGAAATCGAAATTCCGAAATCCGAAATAAAAATGGAATCCGAAATGAAAAAATACAAACATCTTTTCTTCGATCTCGATCATACCATTTGGGATTTCGATAAAAATGCCGAAGAAACCTTGTATGAACTCTATGACATTTATAAGTTAGCTGAGATTGGCCTGCCTTCGGCAGCGTTATTTATCGAAACCTACACCCGCAATAATCATAAGCTGTGGGCCGATTATCATACCGGCAAGATCACCAAAAACGAATTGCGCGAGACCCGTTTCAAACAAACATTTTTAGAGCTCGGCGTTCATCCCGACGCAATCCCGTTATCATTCGAAGATGATTATGTGAAACTGTGTCCAACCAAAACCAATCTTTTTCCGCATGCGCATGAAACATTGCAATACCTTGCAAGTAAATATTCTCTTCACCTGATAACTAACGGATTTAAAGAAACATCGGAATATAAAATAGGTAATACTAATATCGGCGGATATTTTAAACACGTCATCATATCCGAAATTGTAGGCGTCAACAAACCGGATAAAGCCATATTTGAGCATGCCCTTAATTTAGCAGGCGCTGAAAAGAATGAAAGTTTGATGGTTGGCGATAGCCTGGAAGCTGACGTATACGGCGCGTTAAACTTCGGAATGGAGGCTATATATTTTAATCCTTTTAATGCTCCCAAACCTGATGATGTGCCGCTTCAAATTAATCAGCTGAAAGAGTTAACCGTATTATTATGAACATCGCTAAGGAATACAAAACGATAGAGGCCGCCCTGGATGATTATAGAATGCAGCTCGATATAATCCCCGATGAACTTTTTACCGTAACGCCGCCCGGCGGTGGATGGTCATACGCCGAAGTTTACTCACATATTTTAAAGACCACTTTGGGATCATCAATCAATGTGGAAAGATGTGCAAATGGTACAAGCGAACCAACTAAAAAAGGGCCCACGTTTATAGGCAGGTTAATGATGCTTACAGGAAAATTTCCACCCGTTAGCATAAAAGTGCCAAAAGCAGTAGCTGATAAGATGCCGGTCGAAAAAATCAACAAAGAAGAAGCAAAAAATTTGATTATTAAATGCCGCAAACGCATAATCGGTGTAATGCCCCTTATTAAACGTTCATCACCCGACTCCAGGAGCAAACATCCGCGTTTGGGGATGCTTAACGCCCACCAATGGTTTAAATTTATCCGCATACACGCGCTGCATCATCTGGAACAACTGGCTCGTATTCAAAAAAAATTTCAAACCAAATGAAACCTTTTTTATTTAACAGAGTCTTAACATGT
>DASXMZ010000512.1:0-7089 GCA_036495385.1 Mucilaginibacter sp.
ACAAATTGATCTGGTGTTGCATTCGGAAAACCATCCCAGGTTTTTAAAACTTTACCATTTTCATCAACCAAAAGGGTATATGGAAACTTGCCATCGGCATTATATTTATCTGCCAGCGCCTCATTCAATTTTACTTGTGCTGCACTAAGCTGATTTTTTTTTTGACGCGGAAAATCGGCACGTACTAAAACCAGGTGATCAGCGGCGTAAGTTTCAAAGGTCTGCGATTCGAGTATTTCCTTTCTGAGGCGAATGCATGGTCCACACCAGTCAGAACCCGAAAAATTGATCAGTATCAACTTGTGGCTTTCAGCTGCTTCTTTTTCCGCGGCTTTAAAATCTCCCAGCCACGTAACATTGGCCGAGAAAATCATCATTAAACAAATCGCTAGTAATTTCATAATTATTTAAATCCTAAATTTAAAGAAATGACGTCCGATACCAAATCGGTTGTTTGTGTATAATGCCCATATCTTATTTCCAGTTCGTGCATACTCTGCCATCCAAATACTCCCTTAGGCGGAGTTATTCTGAACCCAACACCATAAAAGCTACTCCGGAATTCTGCATATTCATAGTTACTGGTGTAGTATTCATCTGTAGGACTATGCACTCCATAGGGGGCAAAATATTTGGCAGCCGATTGATCATAATACCTATAAAACGGTGAAATTGAAAAAAATGGTGTGATCTTATATGGAATTTCGAGACCAGCGGTATTTGATTTCACCCCCCAGGTGTCCAGATAATACCGGTAATAAGACCGAAGAATAATATTATCGCCCAGGAAGTAATTGAGTCTGAGGCCTACTGGTAGTTTAAATCGCGACGATGGAAGTTTTTCTATCGTATCTTTTCCTGTATTAAAATAAACCCTGTGAAAAGGCAAACCTAAATAACCTTGCTGGGTTACAACATCTCCCAAAACCATTGCTTGTAATCTCGAGTTGATCATTTGAGCGTAAGACAAAGAGGCGTTGAGCGAAGTTCGGGGACTGCTCGGGATATTTGCATGGTGGCCCCCATTTGATGACGTGCCGCTTGCAGAAGTAACCACTGAGTTTATAACTGTTGATTGAGGAATGAATTCGGAAGGATAAATAAGCTTAACGTGATCAAAGTAGCCCTGAACTTTCGCAGTGAACTCGCCATTCTTGTTTGCAGTTTTTTGTGAAAAATGCAGATCGAGACCTAACGACTGATAATTATACTCGCCTGAATAATAAGCCCCTATACCGATGCTATTTCCTTTTTTTGCATTTTCAACCGTCCAGTCCAGCGAGGGGTATATCCTGGTACCTGTCGTTGACGAGGCACCTGTCGACGAAACCCAGGCTTGCGAGGCAGCAGTATGATAATCAAAACCAAATCCCACTAACAGTGAGTTTTTGTTCAGTTTATTGTTTAACCAAACCAGGTTAAGATCAATGCCATTGGCGATATCCGTAACGGATTCATCCCCGATACCACCTTGGATTGCAGAATGATTACCACTTTGTTGATAATAACTCGAAACAAAGTCAATTTCATCTACTCTTAAGCGCCTTGGCCGATAGTCAATACTGTCCTGCGTAACCGGCTTATATAAGCTAAACGGGGCTTTACCTTTACTAAAGAGGACTGTGTCTGTTTTAGTTTGCGACCAGGCGTTTAAACGGCACAGCAGCGAAAATCCGATAACAGATAAATATACTTTTCTCATGTTTGTTCCTATCTAACGCTTCATCAATTACATCCGCAGCCACCGCCGGTCTTGCCTGAATTGGCGCCAGATGCCGCTTCACGATAGGATTGAAAATTCAACTCATTCTTTTCCACCTTCCGGTTTGTCAAAGCCATTTCAGCGTCATTAAGCCGACTCTTCTGATATTCCTTTAAATGGACACATGAAGTAGCCATTATCATCAAAATCAAGAGGCCTGACAGCCTCACCAGGTGTTTTATCATAATAGGGGTAGCTTTAAATTTATATTTTTTGATGTATAGATATTGTCATCATCATCAATGATAACCGCTTCAATGTTCTTTATTTGATTGATCATGTCCAGGCCGGCATTTATTCCCATAATGGTTACGGGCGTTGCCATTGCATCGGCTATTTCGGCATTGGTAGTAATAATAGTAACGCTTTTTATACCTGTTACAGGCAAACCGGTACGGGGGTTGATGGTGTGGGAATATTTTTTCCCATCGATAATCACATACTTCTCGTAGTTGCCTGAAGTGGCAACTGCCATATTGCTAACGGTCATATAAGAAAAAGCTTCACCGGCCACGTTTGGATTAGCAATAGCGATCGTCCACTCCTTCCCGCCAGGCTGGTAACCCCATGTTGTGAGATCACCCGAAGCATTAACTACACCACTCTCAGCGCCGTGGTCTTTCATAACTTGCCTGGCACATTCGGCGGCGTAACCTTTGCCTATGCCGCCAAACCCGATGCGCATGCCTTTTTCGCGTAAAAAAACCGTGTAATTCTCCCGGTCGAGGACAATGTTTTTGTAATTGATCAGCCGCACCATCTTTTTGGCAGTCTCTTTATCCGGCAATTCGGTCATCTGCTGATCAAAATTCCATAATCGCTTATCAATTGAACCATACGTAATATCGAATGCGCCTTGTGTGATATCTGATATCCGGATAGATCTTTCGATCAGGTTAAAAGTTTCAGGGCATACTTCCACAGGCATTATCCCTGCATTTTTGTTGACCAAATTAGTTTCGCTGTCGTCGCTGAAGGTGGTGAGTAAGCGCTCTATCCTCTGTATTTCTTTGATTCCGGCATCAATTTTCTCACTGCCCCATTTTTCACTATCAGTTACTACGCTGATCTCAAAATGATTGCCCATTAATTTGCAACTCCTTTTTAATACAAAACTCCCGGTCATGGCAATGGATTAAATGTTTAAACACCCTTTAAACGCAGATGTAAAAACAATATTACATTCGAAATCTGTAGCTGAAATGAAATTCCGCTTCTGTTAAACGAAATAATCATTATTTTTCTAACAGAATCAAATGAATTGTCGGAAAAGGCTATTGAAGATATCGCTTTTTCTATAGCGGATACTAATCCATTTTTTCCGATATTTTTTACTTCGCCCCGTTTATCATATCAGAAACAATCCCCTTACCATCCTTCAGGCGTTCGGCCAGAAATACACCAACAAGGTGAACAATAATAAATGCCAGGATGAGGTACATACAAAAGCCATGTAAGCTTTTAACCGAATGCCTGATTGATTTAAACGGTTTCATTTCATCTTCAAAAGCCAAAAACAAACCGGTCAAAACCATAATCAACAACAGAAAATAGAAGCCCGAATAAATTATTTTTACCGTTAGTTCGTGCAGAGCCTTTTCACGATTCCTTTTTATCGTTTTAAAGTGAGCATAAGCGACCTTCATTTGCCGGATAAATTTTTGATCAGCAAGCTGAAAAAATTCCAAAATTAACCGGAACAGAAACAATGCGGCCAAACAATAGCCGAAATAGGTATGTACATCCCAAACCTGGTCGCTAAGCGCATGTGCTGCGGAACTTGCCTGCCGATCGCTTAAGGTGACTCCCGATTTTTGAAGTTCACTTTTCATCAACTGCATGGTTGCACGCCCGTTAGTTATTGTTGAGTTGATTAATACGGTTATCAACGAGCCGCTAATAACAATCGCGCTTCCCCAATGCCATAGACGAAGCGCTGCGGATTTCTTGTTATTTAGTTGAGGATGCTCGATTTCTTTACGAACGGGTTCTATTATACTCATATCATCATTTATTATCAGTTTATTAAGTTTATGTTCGATCCAGAAACCCCACGTAAAACGCTTTAATGGACTAAGTGGTTAGCCCGGCAGTCGCGAATATTGGCGCTAAGGTAGAAACTGATCCATCCATCAGCCCCGGTAAACCCGGCTGTACCTTCTGAATTACAAAAGCGGCCTTACTGTTTTTAGCCACAGTAAACCATAAGTTTATTTTCCTGGCTAAAAATAGGAATCGAAATTGAAGCAACTCTGTAGCAGCATAAATTATTCCTGATTTCTTCTTCAGAATTTCTTCAGCTTACAATTTTACATTTGATAAAAACGGAACCGTGAAACTCCTGATTATAGAAGATGAGCAAGGACTACGCGATAATATCACCAAGTATTTTAACGATGACGGTAATATCTGCGAAAGCTGTAATTCTTTAAAAAGCGCTATTTATAAACTCTCAGATTACGATTATGATTGTGTTTTGCTGGATATAGGCTTGCCTGACGGTGAAGGCTTTGCAGTGCTCGAATATCTGAAAACTCAAATGAAAAATGAGGCAGTGCTTATCATTTCGGCCAGAAATTCGTTGGATGACAAGCTTAAAGGCCTTGATATAGGCGCTGATGATTATTTAACAAAACCTTTTCATCTGGCTGAACTAAAGGCCCGTGTTGTTGCCGTTTTTAGGCGTAAGGTTTTTAATACTAACAATAAACTTATATTTAACGAAATATCCATTAACCTGACTGGCAGAACGGTAAAAGTTAATAACGCACCAGTGATTCTTACCCGAAAAGAATATGATATGTTATTATATTTCATTGCTAACAAGGGTAAAGTGATATCGAAAAATGCCATTGCCGAACATTTATGGGGAGATGAAATGGATATGCATGACAATTTTGATTTTATTTACACACACATAAAAAACCTGCGTAAAAAATTGCTTGATGCGAATGCTAATGACTACCTTAAATCAATTTACGGAATTGGTTACAAAATGTCCGCAGAATGAAGCTTTCGGCACATTATAACAAAGCAAGCACTATCATCACAATAATTGTATTGCTCTCAGGGGCAGTTATCTATTTTTTTTCGATCAATTATATTGCAACAAATGAGTTTGACCGCAATCTGAAACAAGAATTTGGTGAACTTGTTAACGGCGTAAATCAAACCGGCAAACTCCCCGATCACGTCGATTATGATGTGGATCAAACTACGATTGTAAAAATAAGACAAGGATACTTGCCTTTTAGGTTTTTTGACACAACTTTCTATAATCCAAAACAACAAAAAGTACAAAAAGGCCGAGCGATATCCGGTCTGGTAGTGCTGAAAACACAGCATTATATTGCCACTATTACGATATCGAATGAAAACACCAGGTATTTAATTCAGATCATAGGGGTAATAACGCTCGTACTAATGGTGGGGCTGTTATTTGTTCTTTTTATAACCAACAAATATGTATTGAATGGCTTGTGGAAGCCTTTTCACGAGATGCTCGGCGAACTGAAAACGTTTAATCTGTCGGACCAAAAAAAATTTCCTTTAAAACCAAATAAGGTAGAGGAGTTTGATGAATTAAACAAAGCTGTTCATTCCATGTCATTGCGCGTAAAAAATGATTACCAGCATCTAAAGAATTTTACCGAAAATGCTTCGCACGAGATGATGACGCCGCTGGCAGTAATTACATCGAAATTAGACACTCTGATACAGGACGAAAGCTTAAAACCTGAACACTATGAACAAATAAACGATATATATGCGGCTACCAGTAAACTTTCCAGGCTAAATCATTCTTTGTTGCTGTTGATAAAAATTGAAAACAATTTGATTGACGATACTGAGCCCTTAAGTCTAAATTTATTAATTGCTCAAAAAATCAAACAATTCCAGGAGTTGATACTCGCAAAAGAGATAGAAGTTACTGAAACTCTTGAGGAGAAGAAAATTATGGCCAGCAAGTATTTAATAGATATTTTGCTTAATAATCTTTTCAGCAATGCAATCCGGCATAACGTAACCCATGGTAAACTAAACATAAAATTAACTGCTAACAAGCTCACTTTTCAGAATAACGGCAATGATCAACCGTTGAACAGCGACACGTTATTTGAACGCTTTCAAAAAGGGCAAAAATCCGAGGGTACTGGCCTGGGATTAACCATTGCAAAAAATATTTGCAGTGTTTATAACTGGGACATCAGCTATTCATTTGAAAATTCGCATCACACCTTTCAGATAACTTTTTAATCTTGCTCGAGTCTGCCAGGTAAGGCATTTGAGCAAAAGCAACCCGCGACAGATTCGAAATAAAAAAACCATCACCTGGTCAAGCATGAGAGCATTGACAGAGGATGGTCCTTTTTATCGTCGTGTTATTGATGGGCGCTAACCGTTATTTGGCCGCGGGATACCAGTTGCGCAGCCTTACATCAATGTCCTTGTTATCTGTATTAACCAGGCTCTTAAACACATTGACATCCTGCCCGCGGTAATGGTACGGGTACACCACTTTGGGTTTAAATGCCAATACGGCTTGTGCTGCAGCGTTAACATCCATAGTATAAGGCAGGTTCATACAAACAAAAGCAATGTCTATATTTTTAAGGGAACGCATTTCAGGGATATCTGCTGTGTCACCGGAAATATAAATATTCTTGCCGCCAATTACTAAAACGTAGCCATTGCCCCGTCCTTTTGTATGAAACGCGGTTGGGCTTTCCGGCAGATTATACATGGGTATAGCGGTAATTGAAATACCCGACTGCGTGGTTTGTTCCCCGTTGTGCAGAATCACCAGTTTTGTTTTATCGGCGGTAGCCGGCAACTTGTCGGCCACCGCCTGCGGAACAATAATTATAGCATGGGCTGTATTAATGGCGTCGATTGTTTTTGGATCTAGGTGGTCGCCATGAATATCGGTGATCAGGATCATATCTGGCGCGCCAAGTCCTTTAAATGCGTCTGCGCCGCCGGTTGGATCGATATAGATATTCTTGTTTTGGTAAGTAAGTACCAATGTGGCATGTACAATTGGCTGAATGGTGAGTTCACCACCTTTCACCATTTCATGATCGGCATCTGCCCGTTGTGCGTACGCAGATAATATTGCAAGGGAAAGAAAAAGGGTAAGCAAGGATTTTAATTTCATAGTTTTTGTTTTTTATTTATTAGCTGATAATCAATTTAATAACTATTATTCAATGGCTATATTTAGATGTTTAAATATAGTGTTATTTTATTTCAGAGGAGTTTCTCTTGTACTGAAATATGAAAGACCAAGAGCCACATCCTAAATAAAAAAAATCCTATTTTTACCA
>DASXMZ010000513.1:0-22024 GCA_036495385.1 Mucilaginibacter sp.
TTAAAATTAAAATTCTTTGACCGCGTTTATTAGCCTAGTATCAATCGCACTTACCGCATTTTTCGTGTCGGTAATTATCTATCTTATAAAAGGATGGGATGCGTTAAAGCATCCCAAAATTAAACCATCAAATTTTAATACTAAGGTTACCGTATTAATAGCGGCGCGAAACGAGGAAGATAAAATACACTTAACAATTGAGGACATTTTAAAACAGGATTTTCCAAAAAATCTTACAGAAATAATTATAGTCGACGATCATTCCACCGACCGAACTTCTCAAATAATCAGCAGTTATGCCGACCGGGGCGTTAAACTACTGCAGTTAAATGAAGATAAACCTTTAAATTCATACAAGAAAAAAGCGATTTCAGAAGCTATCAACTTGTCGACGGGTGAGCTGATGGTGGCTACCGATGCAGATTGCCGAATGGGCAACAAATGGCTTTCATCTATTGTGGGATATTACGAAAGTGAAAACTTTGTAATGATCTCCTCGCCGGTCACTTACTTTGAAGAACGTTCCACATTTGAACGGATGCAGACTTTGGAGTTTTATTCACTGATTGGCACCGGTGCAGCATTTATAGGAAACGGAAGAGCATCGACGTGCAACGGGGCCAACCTTGCTTACAGGAAAGATGTATTTTACGAGGTAGGTGGCTTTAAAGGGATTGATGACCTGGCCTCGGGCGATGATGAACTGCTTATGCAAAAAGTTGCTAAACATTTCCCGGGAAAAATCGGCTTTTTAAAATTGTACGACGCAGTTGTATTTACGCATGCAAAACATACTTTGAAAGAATTTTTACAGCAAAGACGACGCTGGGCATCAAAATCAGTTAAATATAAAGATAAAAAGGTTGTGGCGTTGGTTGTATGCATGTGGCTGTTCAATGTTTCAGTACTGCTAAACTTCCTTTTGGGCTTTTACGATACTTATTTTTTCAAACTTTTCACTATACAGTTTTTAACTATCTTTTTCTCTGAACTGGCGCTTTTGCTGCCGATAAGCACGTTTTTTAAACGACAAAAACTAGTTACATTGCTTATCATTTCCATCCCGCCTTATATACTATATTTAATTTGTGTGGGCATAATGGGAAATACGAGTTCCTACCATTGGAAAGGGAGACGAGTGAAATGAGATGATAGATCAAGCAGCGAGCAGAATACATGATTAGTAGTTAATTGATTATCAATACATTAACTTACAAATTAAAATAATACGCTATTTGCCCGGCCAACTTTATCATTTACTAACTATCTTTAATTGAAAAGAATATAAATAAACAATTGACCGATCTTAGTCCTGCAAGCCGTACCTGGAAAATATTTAAACGCAATAAAGTTGCCGTCGCCGGGTTGGTATTCATCATTATAGCCATTCTCGTAGCCATATTGGGCTATTTAATTATGCCCGATTCTACTCCGGAGGCTAATAACATGACTATACAACTAAGTATTAAAAAACCAGGGTCCGAATTTATGATGCTCAGACTCCGTAAAAGTGAGCCCGTTGATACGGTAAATATCTTCAGCAAAATGCTTTTCGGACAACCTTCATTTTACAGAGATATTCCTATTACTAAATACCGTTTCACAAAAGATTCAGTTTACGTTGACGAATATATTGGCGCCGAAGATAAACCCGAAAAAAAGGCATATAAGATTTCGCATACGCTGCAAGGGGCTTCAGCAATGATCATCCACAAAAAATTTTGGCTCGGTACAGATATTTATGGTCGTGATTTGTTAAGCCGGCTGATATTGGGGACCAGGGTTTCCCTATCGGTTGGGTTAATGTCGGTAATTATAAGTATGATGCTGGGCGTTACTATTGGTGCTGTTGCCGGTTACTTTGGCGGTTGGGCCGATGCCGCTTTAAGCTGGCTGATGAATATATTGTGGGCGCTCCCGGCATTGCTGCTGGTTATAGCTATATCTTTTGCGCTTGGCAAAGGAATGTGGCAAATTTTTATTGCAGTTGGTTTATCAATGTGGGTCGAAGTCGCGCGTCTTGTACGGGGGCAAGTGCTCAGCTTAAAACAGGTTGAGTACATTGAGGCAGCCCGTTCGCTAGGGTTCAATAATTCCCGTATTATTACCAGGCACATTTTGCCAAATATAATAGGACCCATATTGGTGCTGGCCTCCTCGAACTTTGCATCGGCAATTTTGTTGGAGGCGGGCCTTAGCTTTTTGGGTTTTGGCGCGCAACCTCCAATGCCAACCTGGGGCAGTATGATAAAAGAGCATTACGGTTATATTGTAATGGATTCAGCATATCTTGCAATTATGCCCGGTTTGGCCATAATGTTTTTAGTTTATGCTTTTAACCTGGTTACGGTTGGATTAAGGGACGCATTTGATATAAAATCACAAAGTACTCGTTTTTAAAAAAATATCTTTATTTTGGACGGCCTTTCTAAACTGATGATGCAAAACATTGACGAGAGCTCAGCTGAGGACGAATTAATACGATTGTTGCTTAAAAGGCAGACAGAGCTTAACGCATTACTTGAAGTTACCCAGGCTATAAATAAAGATACCGGAACTCCGATATTGATACAGATGCTCCAGGTAATTTTGAAAAGCTATTTGCAGGTTGGTAAACTCCGGTTTTTGATTGAGAAGGACGGCGACTATATCCTTATATCTAAATATGGCGGTGATATAGAAGCTGTTAATATATTGCATAGGGCATGTCTTAAACTAAAGAGAAACAAATCGCCGGTACACATTGCTACCCACGAAGATGGTTTGCTCAAAAAGTACGACTATTTTATTCCTATCTACCATAAGAAGAAAGCTTTGGCTTTCGCTTTAATAGGCGATTTTAATACTTCGGCGGAGTTGTTAAATAACGACCTGAACTTTATTCAAACGGTTATTAATGTAATTGTGGTTGCCCTCGAAAACAAAAAACTTTTCAGAGAAAGGCTTCAATCTGAAAGGTTTCAGCGCGAAATGGAACTGGCTGCCGAGGTGCAAAATATGCTGATACCGATAAAAGTTTACAAGGACAAAAATGTCGAAGTTGGCGCAAGATATATTCCGCATCAAAACATCGGCGGCGATTACTTCGATTTTATCCGCCTTAACGACCACGAGTTTTTATGGTGTATTGCAGATGTGTCGGGCAAAGGTATATCGGCTGCTTTATTGATGGCAAATTTCCAGGCAAGCTTAAATGCCTGGTCGGCGGTTGAAAGCGACCTGACCAACATAGTCGACCGCCTGAATAAAATAGTAATCAACAACACAAAGGGTGAACGGTTTATTACGCTTTTTCTGGCAAAATACAACGAAAAAACCCGGAAACTCAACTTTATAAATGCAGGCCACAATGCTACTATTTTATATTCGCAGGGAGAGATCACTACCCTTAAGTTAGGTACCACCATGATTGGTGTTTTCGATGAGTTACCTTTTCTTAACCAGGGTGAAATAGACGTTGAACCCGGCAGTTTAATAATTAATTACACCGACGGTTTAATGGATCACGAACACCATGTGAAAAAGAAATGGGATGAAGAAAGCCTCATCGAATTTGTAAAGGCTCACGGTGATCTTTGTCCTGAAGACTTTAACCAAATGCTGATGGATCACATAAATTTTAAAATAAAAGGGAAGCCGATTGATGATATCACCCTGCTTACCCTGAAGATTTTTTGATTTTTGGAGGTTGTAAGAGTTAAAAGGGTTGTAATAAGTTATAAAGGTTAAAACTTAACAACTACAACCTTTACCGCCACTCGAGCTTTTTCAACGATTGCAACAAAAAAACAATTTTTCAACACTTACAACAACTCCAACTTTTTCAACGTTTATAAAAAATGCTGCTGCCAAGATACCAATATGAACTTCTTGAGGCTGGCTGCGACGAAGCAGGGCGTGGTTGTCTTGCAGGTCCGGTATTTGCAGCGGCGGTGATACTCCCTGATAACTTTGATCATAGTTTATTGAATGATTCCAAGCAATTATCAGAAGGGGTTAGGTACGATTTAAGGGTTGAAATTGAACAAAAGGCAATTGCCCATGCTGTTGCCTCGGTCGATAATGTTGAGATTGACTCCATCAACATTCTTAATGCTTCATTTCTGGCGATGCACCGCGCAATTGATAAATTAACCTCCATGCCCCAATTTCTGATTATCGACGGTAACCGATTTAATAAATATAAAAATATACCGCATCAATGTATTGTTGAAGGCGATGCAAAATATTTCAGCATAGCTGCGGCTTCCATATTGGCCAAAACTTACCGGGATGATTATATGAAACAAATAGCAATTCAGCATCCCGAATACGATTGGCACACCAATAAAGGCTATCCGACCACAAAACATCGCACCATAATCATGAAAATAGGCTATACTCCTTACCACCGCCTTACTTTCAGAGTAACGGACCCACAGTTGGAACTTTTTTAAGAGTTCTACTTCGACTTTTGTTACCGCTTAATTTGTTTAATGCAACTTTTCTGTAATAATTTCATTTATACAGCACATTCGGAGGTTCAAAAGTTTCGCTATTCCCTCAAATTATTATTTTTGTTGAAAACCAATTAGTCCTTGAAGATCCTTTTTTTAACTCATCGTGTTCCATTCCCGCAAAATGGCGGGTATCCAATTGTAGTTTGCAATACGGTTAGAGGACTAGTGGCTTTAGGTCATGATGTTTCGTTGGTGGCGCTTAATCCAAAGAAACATAATCATTACCAACATACTGAGGATGACAAGGATTTGTTATCAAAAATAAATTACAGGGTGTATAATATCGACACCAAAGTATCGATGATTGATGTGGCCATTAATTTATTCAGTAAAACTTCGTTTAACATTGATAAATATTACAATGCGGAATTTGAAAAGCTGTTGATGCGCGAGCTAAGAAATACGGCTTATGACATTATTCAGTTTGAAGGGCTGATGGTTTCATTGTATCTGCAGACGGTACGCAAATTTTCAAACGCAAAGCTGATCTACCGCGCGCATAATATCGAAAACCAGATATGGCAAAGGTTATCTCTGCAAAAATCTGATCCGTTTAAAAAGTCCTATCTTAAGATGCATGCGAAACGGATTAAAAATTATGAATTAGAGCAATTAAATAATTTTCACGGGATTGCCGTATTTACCGAACAGGACAAAAGCACATTGTTGGAATATGGTACAAAAATCCCTATAGAGATACTGCCGGTAGGAATAAATCTGGACCATTATAAACCCGACCTGAGCAAAACCGAATTTCCGAGCCTGTTTTTTTTGGGATCGTTAGACTGGCTGCCCAACCGCGAAGGTATTGAATGGTTCCTCGAGAATTTCCATAAAGAACTTACAGATGGCGAGTTGCCTGTACGCTTTTATGTTGCAGGCACTGATATACCCGAACGTTTTGACGATTACGAAGTGATGGGTAAGATATTTATACAAGGCGAGGTAGATGATGCGCTTGAGTTTGTAAACAGCAAATCGATAATGATTGTGCCGCTGCTTTCGGGCGGGGGTATGCGCGTAAAAATTGTAGAGGGCATGGCTATGCAAAAGTGTATAATTTCGACCTCATTGGGCGCAGAGGGCATCAATTTTGAACATGGCGTCAATGTATTGATAGCGAATGACCCGGACGAGTTTTATGAGGCCATCAAAAATTGTATTGCCGACGAAGAATATTGCAGAAAAATTGGTTTGAACGCCCGCAGGTTAATCGAAGAACAACACGACATGAACAAAGTCACCAAAAACCTTGTTCAATTTTATGAAAACGTGGTTTGATTTGTCGTTGCAGAAGGTTGAAAATGTTGTATTAGTTGTAAATGCCAAAGGTGTAAACTTTACAACTTGTTTTAACAACTTCAACCATTACAACTTTTACAACTTATTTTAACCATTTCAACCCTTACAACCTATTTCAGCCCTTATAACCCAAATCGTAATTCGTAAATCGTAAATCATTACTACTTTTGCTGCCAATAAATTTTATATGAAGAATACCGCGTTAACCGATATACACATAAAAACAGGCGCCAAAATGGTTCCCTTTGCTGGCTATAATATGCCGGTGCAATACACAGGCATCAACGCCGAACACGAAACAGTACGTAATGGTGTCGGTGTTTTTGATGTGAGCCACATGGGGGAATTTATTTTGAAGGGCGAGAATTCATTAAACCTCATCCAGCAGGTTACCAGTAACGATGCAGCTAAATTGTACGATGGAAAGGTGCAATACTCCTGCCTTCCAAATGAAAAAGGCGGTATAGTTGACGATCTGCTGGTTTATCGTATCGACGAAAAAACCTATATGCTGGTAGTCAACGCCTCGAATATCGACAAGGATTGGGATTGGATATCAAAATACAATAAGTACGGCGTTGAAATGAAAAACATTTCGGATCGTACGTCTCTTCTGGCCATACAAGGTCCCAAAGCTGCCGAAGCCTTGCAAAGTTTAACCGACGTTGACCTTGCTTCAATGGAATATTATACTTTCAAAAAGGGAAAATTCGCCGGAGTTGATAATGTATTAATATCTGCTACAGGCTATACGGGTGCAGGTGGTTTTGAGATATATTTTGAAAATCAGCAGGCTGAACATATCTGGAATGCCATTTTTAAAGCAGGTGAACCATTCGGAATAAAACCGGTTGGTCTTGGCGCACGTGATACACTGCGTCTGGAAATGGGCTTTTGCCTTTATGGAAACGACATTGATGACGCAACCTCGCCGCTAGAAGCCGGCCTGGGCTGGGTAACCAAATTCAGCAAAGAATTTACAAATTCGGCAGCTTTGCAACAGCAAAAGCAGGAAGGTGTGAAACGCAAACTCGTTGGCTTTGAAATGATAGACAGGGGAATTCCCCGCCACGACTATGAAATTATTGACGAAGCAGGAAATAATATCGGAAAAGTAACCTCAGGTACACAATCTCCGTCTCTACAAAAAGCGATCGGCATGGGCTACGTTAAAACTGAATTTGCCAAAGAAGGCACAGAAATATTTATCAGCATACGCGATAACAAAATAAAAGCTAAAGTTGTTAAACCTCCTTTTGCCCCCTGACCCCCTAAAGGGGAATTATTGGCAGATATGTCAAAAATAAATTCAAAAATTCCAGTAGTATAAACTAATGTCAAAAAATACCGATCAACAAACTCCCCCGCCGGCTGGCGGGGGCCGGGGGGTAAACGTTTGCCTCTCCCCTGCCCTCATCCCGCTTTATAAGGTTGAGGATTATATAGTAGTTATTATTGATATTTTCAGAGCTACTTCCTCAATATGCTATGGCATTGAAAATGGGGCCGCGGCTATAGTTCCGGTATCGCTTGTTGAAGAATGTGCTGCTTACCGCGAAAAAGGGCTCGACTATTTACTGGCCGCTGAACGCGACGGTAAAGTTGTGGAAGGTTTTGATTTTGGCAATTCACCATTTTGCTACACTGCCGAAAAAGTTTCGGGCAAAACGGTGGTATTAACTACGACCAATGGAACACATGCCCTGCACCTCTCGCGCCAGGCAAAGAAAATTGTGATCGGCTCTTTTTTAAATATTACATCCTTGTGTAACTGGCTTAAAACACGGCATGAGAATATTTTATTAGTTTGCGCCGGCTGGAAAAACAATTTCTGCCTGGAGGATACTCTTTTTGCAGGAGCTGTGGTTGAGCAGTTAAAAGGATATGATTTCAAACCCGACGATCCTGCTATTGCGGCAAACGACCTATTTCAGTTGGGTAAGGCCGATATAAGCCAATATCTCAAAAAGACATCACACAGCGAGCGCCTTAAAAACTTAGGCATTGAAAAAGATATAGAGTTTTGTCTGCAAACTGATCTAACAACTGCTATACCTGTTTTGGAGGGGGATAAGCTGGTTAAATTGTAGATTTCTTGCGCCATTTATCCAACTTGTCATTGCTGTAAATGTCAGATAATTCGGTAACAGAATTATCTGACCTTTACAGCAATGACATCAGGTTTTGGTCATTTCAATTTCTCATTATTCCTATGCCTTTCCGCATCCCTTATTTTCTTCTTCTCCAAATTCTTTTCAAGCGCATCGGTAAGGTCAACGCCAGTTTGGTTTGCGAGGCATATCAGCACAAAAAGTACATCCGCCATTTCATCGGCAAGATTAACTTCGGTATCCGATTTTTTGAAAGATTGCTCTCCGTATTGCCGGGCCATAATACGGGCAACTTCACCAACCTCCTCCATTAAAATGGCAGTATTCGTCAGTTCGTTAAAATAGCGGATACCGGTTGTTGTTATCCAGTTATCAACCAGTTCTTGTGCGGCTTTAATAGTCATGATAACCACTAATGTCACGAATTTTAACGAATTACACGAATGGACTAAAAATGAGTTAAAGGTTCGGCTCCCTTAAATTAGTGGGAGTCTATTTTATTCTCGCACTTTCGTGTCTATTATTATCGTAACCGGCCCATCATTTAATAGATTAATCTTCATATCAGCACCGAAAATACCAGTCGCAACTTTTTTGTTCGTCAAAGCTTCCAGCGCGCATATCATCTTTTCGTAAAGCGGAATTGCCTTCTCTGGTTTTGCAGCCCTCAGGAATGAAGGACGATTTCCTTTTTTTGTCTGCGCAAAAAGGGTAAATTGTGAAATTAACAAAATACCGCCGTCTATATCGGCCAACGCCTTATTCATCAGTCCGTTCTCATCCCCGAAAACCCTGAGATTACAGATTTTTTGCGCCAGCCATTGAAGATCATCTTCCGTGTCAGCATCTTCAATACCAAGCAAAACCAAAAAACCCGTATCAATGGAACCTGTTATTTTATTGTCAACTTTGCAATTTGCAGTGGAAACACGTTGTATTACAGCCCTCATAATATTTTGCACTAATAAGCACAAATTAATTCGAATTGCGCGAATAAATAACAATAGCAAATTAAACCAATGAAAAAAGCAAATTCGTGAAATTCGAAAAAATTAGTGCACATTGGTGTCAACTCAATTACTGTTTCATATGGCAGATATATTATTTAAAGAAGAGTCCTATAAAATTATTGGAGCTTGTTTTGAGATACATAATATATTGGGGCATGGTTTTAAAGAAGCTGTTTATAAAGACGCTTTAGAGCTTGAGCTAATCAAACTTGAAATCCCTTTTGTCAGAGAAAAACCATTTAGAATAATTTATAAAGAACAAAAGCTTAAACATTCTTATATGGCTGATTTTGTTGTATTCAATGCAATCATACTCGAAATAAAAATTGGCAATTATATTGGTGACCCGTTTATAAAACAAACGCTAAACTATCTTAAAGCATCCGGTTTACGCCTGGGTATCGTCATAAATTTTGGAAAGCCATCATTGGAGTCACAACGGGTAATATTATGAATCACACGAATTTTCGCTAATTTATTCTAATTTCACTAATAAAATCAGATTTAAAATTTGCAGATTTTCAATTATAAATCATTCAATTATAGATCATTAACACCTATTCGTACAATTCGTGCCCATTAATTCGCCTAAATTCGTGAAATTCGCGCTATGACTATTAAAAGGGGCTTCACTACTACCACACTACATGCCGACCGCTTAACCAAACCAGAACATGGCGCTTTACATAAACCGATCCATACTTCAGTAACCTACGGCTATGATGAAGTAGAGGATTTGGTCGATATCTTTCAGAACAAGAAAAAAGGATACGCGTATTCAAGACAGGGTAATCCAACTGTTTCGGCGCTCGAAAACAAGGTTACCCTGATGGAAAACGGTATGGCAACTATAGCGTTTGCCACCGGGATGGCGGCAATATCCGCTACTATAATGGCGCTGATAAAAAAAGGGGATCATATTATTGCCAGTTCATACCTGTTTGGGAACACAAGGAGCATTTTCCAAACTTTTACCGATATGGGCCTGGATATTACTTTTGTAGATGCTACCCTGTTAGATAATGTAAAAAACGAAATAAGGGAAACCACCAAGATAGTCTTTGTGGAAACCATAGCAAACCCTGCCACTCAGATAGTTGACCTTGAAGGAATTGGCGAACTTTGCCAGCAAAAAGGGATAATTTATATGGTTGATAATACCATGACTTCGCCCTACATATTTCAACCTGTCAGCGTAAAAGCAAGCCTGGTAATTAACTCTTTAACTAAATATGTAGGCGGTCACGGAAATGCCCTGGGTGGCAGCGTTACAGATACAGGCCTGTTTAACTGGACAAATTTTCCCAATATTTTTGAAGGTTTTAAAAAACAAGTAAAGCCCGAAGTGCTGGGTGCTACCCAGATACGAAAAAAGGGACTAAGGGATTCAGGCGGCACACTCGCGCCCGAAGCGGCCCATTCCATTTCGGTAGGATCTGAAACGCTTGCCTTACGGATGGAAAGAGCTTGTACTAATGCCTTCGCACTTGCTGCTTTCTTCGAGGGACACCCGCACATTAAGAAGGTTCATTATCCGGGTTTAAAATCGCATCCGCAACATGAAATTGCCGGTCGCCTATTTTTAAAATATGGCGCTTTAATGAGTATTGAGCTGGATGAAAGTATCGATTGCTTTGCATTCCTGAACAAATTAAAACTGGTTGTAAAATCAAGCAACCTGGGCGATACACGCACGCTGGCTATACCTGTTGCACATACTATATTCAACGAGCTGGGCCCAAAAAAAAGAGCGGAAATGGGAATTTCCGAATCAATGATCAGGCTATCCATCGGCATTGAAGATTTGGATGATCTTTTGCATGATTTTAAAACCGGTTTGGGATAGCAGCACCCAATATTTTATTTTCATTAATGTGCGTTAATTTGTAGATTGCTAAACCAATTAGCCTGATAATCTATAAATTAGCATCTATGAAAATAAAAAGTTGTTTCATTTCAACTGCGATTTTATTAATTGTGCTTGCTTCCTGTAAGGAAAACAATACAGCGCCCGCTATAACCAGAACTGCTGACGTATATATAGCGGGATTTACCACCGCAGGTAATAATATCACAGTGGCTACCTACTGGAAAAACGGTACAGCTACTACCCTTGGCAACACAAAAGCAAATTCAATATTAAACAGTATTGTTATTCAAAATACCGATGTGTACGTGGCGGGGACCTATACAGCGGCTAATGGCAAAAAAGTAGCTGCTTACTGGAAAAACAATCAGATCACCAAACTTTCAGACAGTACCGCCGATTGCGCAGCAAACTCGATCTTCATATCCGGTACTGATGTATATGTCGGTGGTGCTTTAAATGGCATTGCCGCTTACTGGAAAAATGGCACTCCCACACAGTTACCAGACTATGCGTTAGAGTCTGTTGCAAATTCCATCTTTGTACAGGGAAACAATATATTTTTAGTTGGCAACTTGACAAACGCATTCGGGCTTGTTTTTGCCGCATTTTGGGAAAATGGACAAGTATTAGTACTGCCTCCGACTGACGTGGTAGGATCTACCGCAAATGCTATTGTGCTGGATAACAATAATGTTATCAACGTAGCGGGTGGCTCCTATGCCTCGTTCATTAATGGTGTTAACAATGTCCTTTCGGCAACGTACTGGAACGGCAGTGGTTCGAAAACGCTGGGAGATAAAAAATCATCCTCGAACGCAACTGGTATCGCTATTAATGGAAATGAGGTCTTTATATCAGGCAACATAACTGCACCTAACGGTGCACCTGCAGCTGTATACTGGAACAATGGAGTGGAAAATTTCCTCACAAATGGGGCTTCTTATTCTGATTCATATGGCATTGCCCTGGATGGCAATGACGTTTATATTACAGGCGATAATTTAGGCGGACATGCAACTTACTGGAAAAACGGTGTTGCGGTAAAACTAAGCAACACCGTATCAAGCGGCCATAGTATTGCTGTTGTAAAATTGTAATATCCGGGCAAAGTGTTTAACGTCTTCACGCCCTCGTATCATTCCTAATAAATTTTTAACTAGCTTTCATATAGCAATTGGAATCAAGATAGTAATGAAAGTATTTTTTCCAACGTCAAGGCCTCTGTTTTTTGGGTGCTTGTTTCTCGCTCTTTCTTCCTGCCATCACCCCAAGACCGTAAACACTTCTTTTTATTATTGGAAAACTGTTTACAAATCAAATAAAACGGAATTATCCTGGTTGGCCCGTCTTAATGTTCATAAGCTTTATATAAGGATAATGGATGTGGGCATAAACGAAAAGGATGCGAACCCTGTACCCATATCGCCCATAATGTTCCAAAACAAACTGCCCGATAGTGTAGCCATAGTTCCCGTGGTTTTTATTGTTAACGATATTTTAAAAACAATTACCCGGCAGCAGCTTAACGGGCTGGCAGATCATATCATAAACTTTGTAAACGGCAAGGTCCTGCAGTCCGGAAAAACATCTTTTAGCGAATTACAAATAGATTGCGACTGGACGGCTACCACCCGCGACAATTATTTTTATTTGCTTAACCGGTTGAGATCAAACCCCATGCTTAAAAATAAAATACTGTCTGCAACTTTGAGGCTGCATCAGTTAAAAAATCAGGCCGGGAGTGGTATCCCGCCGGTAAACCGGGTAATGTTGATGTGTTACAATATGGGTAATTTGAGGAAGTATGGAAACCAAAATTCAATACTGGAAATCAGTGAGTTAAAGAAATATTTGAATGATAATATTAACGCCTATCCTATGTCGGTGGATATCGGGTTGCCGCTGTTTAGTTGGGCCGTTGCTTTCAGAAATAAAGAATATATAGGTATTTCAAAAAGAATAAAAATTGATGATTTAAATAACAAAAATCAGTTTATATTTATAGGAAATAACATTTATAAAGCAGCCGAAGATCTTCCTGAATATGGATTACAGAAAGCCGATGAAGTGCGTTGGGAGGCTATTTCTGTACCCGATCTGGAAGCAGCAGCAGGTTATTTATCATCATTAATAAAAACCGACAGCGTAAACCTTATATATTTTCATTTAGATGAAAACGTCATCAAACCCTACAAATATGACGACCTGGAGAAGGTTAACAATCTATTGCATTAGTTTTTTTGCCGTTTTTTTTATTGGGATTGCCATCGATTTGGCCTGCGGACCGGAGCCTGATCCATACGATTACTATGTGACTTTTTTTCATAACAACCTTCAAAAAAGTGACGGGTACAGACCATTTTACTTTAGCGGGTATACTTTCTTCAATGGCGATACCTATCAGGTTGAGAACGTCAATAGGGCAGCTGAAGCTGATATCAACGTAAAAGAATGGATGACTTACCTGGGTAACAGTGTAACTTATAAAGATGTAAGCCGCATATTGTACGAATCAGGTAGAAAAACTGACTCGCTCTATTTCTGGAATTACCCAAGCCGGAGATTTCCGGATAGCATTAAACAAAACTCCTTTATTAAGAAGTTGGTTAAAAAGAAGGAGGCGATGGCTTACGTGATGTTAGCAAAGAAAACAGAGCCACTGGTAAACCCATCGGGTGACGACGAATGGAAAGTCAGCCTGTCCAGCAAGGACAAGGAACATGTGTTTGCTTTAAAATATATTAAAATGGGTGTTGACCTCAATGATAAATTTTTAAGGCTGCGTTGCTTTTACCAGGCGCAACGCCTGCTTCACTATGGGGGATATACAGAAGAAGCTGCCTCTGTTTATGACGAACACATAAAAAAAGTTTCTTCATGGAGCCACGTTAAAGGCTGGGCGCTCAATCTCAAGGCGGGTGAAGAAGATAAGTTTGGGCATCGGGAACAAGCTGCCTATTTGTACTCAAAAGTATTTGCTATCTGCCCGGAGAGGCGTGTACGTGTTTACTGTGATTTTTTGAGGATGAACGTTCCTATCGCACAGGTTATTAAACTTACAAGAAACAATCATGAAAAAGCGTTTGTTTATGCCATAAAAGGCTTTCGCAATCCGCGTATCGGGTTAAACACCTTAAAAAAAGTTTATGACACCGACCCTGGTTCCGAAGTACTATCTGTATTACTGGCGAGGGAAATTAATAAGGTAGAAGAGCATTATCTTACGCCAAAATTTAACGGTGGTAATTATTACGACTCCATTGGATTTTGGGGTCATGATAAATATGATAGTGTAAAATCATATTACATCAATTATATACCCAAATTAAAAAAGTTTTGTGATCAATTGGCAACTGAACATAGATATCCAGAACCTGCCTTGGGTTATTTGGGTTCGGCCTACCTCTCGTGGATTACCGGAGATACTGAGGCGGGATTAGCAACTTTAAGTCGGATAAATAATATCGGTATCAGGAGTAAGTTAAACGACGAAAAACAGCTGATAAAGCTGTTGCTGCTTTCACAAAGTATTAAAAGGATTGATACAGCAGCAGAAAATGAATTACTACCGTCGTTAACATGGCTGGAAAAAAAGGTAAAACAGGAGAGGTCGCTTGTAATAACCGGCTCAAGATATTGGAGCGATTATGCCATGAAATATTATTCGGCATCCTCACGTGATTTCTATGAAAAAGTGCTGGCACCCCTATACTTTAAACAAAAGGATACGGCAATGGCTGCATTGTGTATCCTAAAGAGTGAAAAAACTATTTTACGATCAGAAATATGGGAGTATGATTTAGGACTGGGCTTCGATATGCCATTTTTCTGGCAAACGTCAATGCATTCATATCAATTAAAAAAAATCCTGAATTGGGATCACTCATTAAAAAGGAGGTCGTACTTAAAATTGCTAATGGCAGAATTTCATCAAAGTACGGTTTCGAAAACTTTTGGTATTGGAAACGCTCCAGCATATCAACTTAAAACAACGATAACGCCTCCTGAGCAAAAGATTATTCCGGCCATTTATGATTTGTTAGGTACGGCATATCTTAGAGAGCATAAATATTCGCAAGCGGTCAACGCCTTTAAGAAGATTGGGGCAAAAAAGCTCAGTCATCTGCCAATTGATGTTGATAACCCTTCCCGATATCCTAATCCATTTGCAGACCAATTGCATGATTATCCCTGGGCCTATCAAGGTGCCATTGATAATAAATTAACTTTTGCCATGGAGATGGCTAAACTCCAAAAGCAAATAAAAAGCCACAAAGAAAATGCAGCCGCGTATTATTATAAAATGGCGACTGGCCTATACAACACATCATGGTATGGAAGCGCGTGGTATTATAAGGCCTATAGCTGGGCGAATGCCGATATTGACGCCAAAGCAAAAGTCTTTTATTACAATGATGATTATTTAAAAGAAAAGGGCGCTGAGAAATATTTCTTAAAGGCCCGAAGTTTGAGTAACGACAATGAATTCAGGGCAAAATGCACCTTTATGGCTGCTAAATGCAAACAAAAACAAATGCAATTCCCTGATGAATATCCGGCTTATTTAACTGGTAAAAAATACGATCTCGATGAATCCAATTCTGCTACCAAAAAATATGATAGGTCGTTAAGACAAAACCCATATTTTAAAACGTTACAAAAAGACTATTCAAAAACGGCATTCTTCAAACTTGCTGTAAGTGAATGTAGTTATCTAAGGGATTTTTTACACCCGATAGAACCCAAAAAACCTGTTAAGTTAAAAGTTGTTGTAGTCGGTAAGTAACTAAGCCCTCGTATCATTCCCATTATAAATGCTCAAATAACTTTCGTAGCGGGATAGCTCTATTTCGCCATTTTCAAGCGCTTCCAGTACTGCACAGCCGGGCTCATTAATATGCCGGCAGTTGTGAAAACGGCAGTCGTGCATCCGGTCGCGCATTTCGGGGAAAAAGTGGCTTAATTCCTGCTTGTCAATATCTATCACGCCAAGCTCGCGAATGCCGGGGGTATCAATGATAAATCCGCCATGGGGTAGTTCGAACATTTCAGCAAAAGTGGTGGTATGCATGCCTTTATCGCTCCAGTCGGACACCTGGTTGGTTCGCAGGTCGAGGTCAGGCAACAGCGCATTGATCAAACTCGACTTTCCAACCCCTGAGTGGCCCGAAAACAACGTCACCTTATCTTTTAAAAGTGCTTTCACCTGCGCAATATTGGTGCCGTCAAGCGCCGAAACTTCATAACAGGGATAACCGACTTTTTCGTAAACAGCCTTATAATCAGCTAAAATCTCCAGGCCTTCATCACTAAACAAATCAAGTTTATTAAAAATAAGGCTTGCCGGTATATCGTAAGCTTCTGCGGTAACCAAAAAACGGTCGATAAATCCTAATGAGGTGCGGGGTGAAGCTAAAGTAACCACCAATAACGCCTGATCGAGGTTGGCGGCGATGATCTGCCCCTGTTTCGACAGGTTTATGGATTTACGGATAATATAGTTTTTCCGCGGGTGCAGGTTAATTATCACGCCGGTATCCTGCTCAGGCTCCATTTCAAAATCAACCACATCGCCTACTGCCAGCGGGTTGGTGGTAGTGATACCTTTTATACGGAATTTCCCCTTTATACGGCAATCAACTCGTTGCCCATTGGGGGTTTGCACCTGGTACCAGCTTCCGGTTGATTTTGTTATGAGTCCCTGCATATTAACGGCTTCAAAAGTAATTAAATTACACAGGTTATTAATTTAGCATCGCCTTATTTAACGAAGCGATACAGGTTCGAACGGCATCATTAGTACGCGAAAGATATTCACCGATCTTTTTTCTGCCCATATTGATCCCATCAACAATACCTAAGTGTTTTTTATTAAGTAATCCAATTAAATATTCGGGACTACTTTGATAATAAATTACTGCTCTGAAAACCCCACCCTTTGGCATAAAATAAATATCAGAAATCCGATAGCTATAATTATTGTCTTTACAGATTATCTTCATGGTTATCACAACATAAAAATTATATTTTACCAGCGCTAATGAAGTGGTAGTCATACGAAATTCAAGAAGTCCTTTGCTCAATACGCTACTGGAAGAATCTCTGTCATTTGCTAAAGTATCAGCCTGATAATATTTGAAATAGCTAACAAACCACTTTCTTGCCGTGCTATCCAATTTGGTCCGAGCTTGATTTTTTACCGTAACACTATCCGCATACACCAATTTACCGTCTACTAAAGGCAAACTATTTAATATTGTATCTCTGACGTTTTGTGACAGGACTTTTGTAGTAACGAACAACATTATGATAGGCAGGAGTTTTTTCATTTATATTTTCAGGTTAATTTCGTTATGAGTCCAACCTTATACGATCATAATTTTTCAGGGTTAATCAGCATCAAAAAAATAAAACAAATTGCATTTGTTTATTAAAAAAATATCTACTTACTTTACAGACATAATATAATGAGAATTTACAACACTACATCTACAACATTAACTACCACCGGGATAAGCCTCGGAGGAAGATAGTCGTATGGTGTAAAAATATAAAAAACCAAATGAGCGCCTTCCTCCAAAAAGAGGAGGGCGTTTTGTTTAATAGCAGACATGAAGATTTTAAAATTTGGCGGTACTTCCGTAGGATCAGTTCAAAGCATCCAAACCTTATTGACCATTTTAAAAGGCGAAGTTAAAAACGACAAGCCCGTAGTGGTTCTGTCCGCAATGAGCGGGGTAACTAACCTGCTGATCTGTATGGCCGAAGGCGCCGCAGCCGGACGCGATTTCACGGCTGAACTGGCTCAACTTGAAAAACGCCATTATGATGTTGTGAAAAGTTTGCTCAGCGCCCAGCATCAAAACCCTGCTTATACCCGGTTAAAGCTCTATTTTAACCAACTGGAGGAATTGTTGCAAGGCATTCTCACATTAAGAGAGCTTACCCCAAAAACCCGCGATCATGTATTGAGCTTTGGCGAACGCTGTTCAACAATAATGATAGGAAAAATTGCCGCGCAGCATTTTCCGGAGACTCTTTGTGTTGATGCTTCGGAGCTAATAAAAACTGACAGCTCATTTGGTCAGGCCAAGGTGAACATGGAGCTAACCGAGCTGCTGATACGCGGTTTTCATCAGGAACATAGTGATAAAATACTTTTGGTTACCGGTTTTATCTCGTCGAACGAGGATGGGCAGATTACTACGCTCGGTCGCGGCGGCAGTGATTATACTGCGGCCATTTTTGGCTCGGCATTAAATGCCAAAGAAATTCAGATATGGACAGACGTTAACGGAATGATGACGGCAGATCCGCGGATGGTTAAAAAAGCATTTTCGCTGCAGGAGCTCACTTATACCGAAGCCATGGAACTTTCCTATTTTGGTGCGAAGGTGATCTACCCTCCTACCATGATCCCTGCTTTTTTGAAGAAAATAGCCATCGTTATAAAAAACACTTTCGAGCCCGATTTTGAGGGCACTGTAATCCGGCATAATTGCAAACCGTCAAATCTGCCGATAAAAGGGATTTCATCGATCAATAATATCAGCATACTCAACCTGGAGGGCAGTGGCATGGTGGGTAAATCAGGCTTTAGCGGGCGTTTATTTTCGTTACTGGCGCGCGAGCAGATCAATATTATATTGATTACGCAATCATCATCAGAGCACAGTATTACTTTTGCCGTTCAACCCGGTGACACCGAAAGGGCCCGCGCGGTAATTGAACAGGAATTTGAACTGGAACTTATCGCCAAAAAATTGGAACCTCTTGTTATTGAACAAAACCTGGCAATCATTGCCGTGGTAGGCGAAAACATGAAACAAACTCCGGGTGTTTCGGGCAGGTTATTTTACGCCCTTGGCCGTAATGGGGTAAATGTGAGGGCCATCGCACAAGGCTCGTCCGAATATAATATCTCGGTAATCATTTCCAGCCGCGATTTGGCGAAGGCATTAAATGCCGTGCACGATGGTTTTTTTGTTCAGCTTACTAAAACCCTTCATGCCTTTTGTTTGGGAACCGGAAATATCGGTCAAACTTTATTTAAACAATTGGATGCTCACAGCGCCCATTTGCAGGAACATAATGGCATACAAGTTAAAATTGTAGGGATAAGCAATACCAGTAAAATGGTTTTCAACGCCGATGGGATATCTTTGAATGGCTGGAAAGATGAATTGCAGGCATCGGACGATAAGGCCGATCTCAATGAATTTGTGGCAAAGATGATAAGCATGAACCTGCCAAACTGTGTATTTATTGACAATACCGCCAGTCCGAAACCGGTAGAAGTTTATGAAAGGGTTTTTAAATCGAACATATCCGTAATTACCTGCAATAAGATTGGCAATTCAGCATCGTATAAGCAATATAAAACCTTTCGCGATGCAGCGCATCAGCATGGGGTCGACTTTTTCTACGAGACAAATGTAGGCGCAGGTTTGCCCATTATCCGCACCTTAAAGGACCTGATGAATAGTGGTGACAGGATTATGAAGATAGAAGCCATCCTTTCGGGGACGATTTCCTTTATTTTTAATAATTTTAAAGGCGATGCCAATTTTCATGATGTGGTGAAAATGGCGCAGGAAAAAGGCTATACCGAACCCGACCCGCGCGATGATTTACGGGGAACTGACTTTATGCGTAAAATACTGATCCTTGCGCGCGATGCCGGTAATGCCATGGAAGCGGCTGATATTGAGATTGAAAGTATGCTGCCAAAATCCTGCCTTGAAGCTCAAACCGTGGATGATTTTTATGTAGCTTTAAAATCTGAAGACGCTTTTTTCAGTAAATTAAAATTGCAGGCCGAAACCGAAAACAAAGTTCTGCGCTATATAGGCAAACTGGAAAACGGCAAGGCTGCTATTACGCTGCAAATGGTTGGTGAAGACCATCCGTTTTATACCTTATCGGGAAGTGATAATATTATATCATTCACTACCGACAGGTATAAGGAGCGTCCGCTGGTAGTAAAAGGCCCTGGCGCAGGCGCCGAAGTGACTGCAGCCGGTGTATTTGCTGATTTGATAAATGTAGGGGCGTAGGCCCCCCAGCCCCCTAAAGGGGGAGCAAAAGTTTGATATTTTATGGGAGATAATATTATTAATGAAAGTTTAAAACTCCCCCTTCAGGGGGTTAGGGGGGCAACTCCTCCTTTAGGGAATCGGGGAGCTTCGGGAACTATTTCTGTTTTCGCTCCTGCCACCGTTGCCAACGTGGTTTGCGGCTTCGACGTGCTGGGGTTTGCGGTAAACGAACCCGGCGACGAAGTAGTAATGCGAATCACTAATAAACCAGGCATTACCATCAGCAAAATCACCGGCGATGACGGGCGGTTACCACTCGACCCGGCTAAAAACACGGTAAGTGTTAGCGTACAGCACTATCTGCAAAGTATTGACCTCACTGACATTGGCCTCGATATTGAGCTGCATAAAAAGATGCCTATAGGGAGCGGATTAGGTTCCAGTTCGGCAAGCACAGTTGCCGGCTTATATGCGATAAAAACATTATTAGGTGATGAATCCGATCCGGCTGCGCTTTTACCATTTGCAATGAAGGGCGAAGAAATGGCTTGCGGTCATGGTCATGCCGACAATGTTGCACCTGCATTGTTGGGCGGCTTTGTACTGATACGCAGTTACGAACCGCTTGATGTCGTTCGCCTGCCTCACCCAGCAGGCTTGTGGTGCGCCATCGTTTTTCCTGATGTTGATGTGCCAACCCGCGAGGCAAGGCAAATCATCCGAAGCAAAATACAGATGAAAGATGCCGTTACTCAATGGGGAAATATCGCCGGCCTGGTAAGTGGCTTGTTTATGCAGGATATTGACCTGATAGGCCGCAGTATGAAGGATATTTTGGTAGAGCCTGTCCGTTCTATGCTAATCCCTGATTTTTACATAATGAGGGAAATCGCGATGAATATGGGCGCGGTAAGTTTTGGTATCTCCGGCTCAGGGCCTTCTGTGTTCGCCTTTACCCGCGATGAAGAAACGGCAAGGCTCATTACGCAAAAACTGCAGCAACACCTGGCAAGCGTGAGTATCGGATCAAATACTTATGTATCGACAATTAATGATAGAGGGCCGAGGATTCTTTAGGCGAGGTAAAAGCTGAAAGGTTAAAGGCGAAAGGTTTAGCGAGCGAGGCACGAAGCAATCGCATGCTATGCAGAGCGGTAATTAAAAGTTCGCGATTGCTTCATACCTCTCAATGACAAATCTTATTAGAAATCCGAAATCGAACATCCGAAATCCGAAATAAAAAAATGCAACTATACAGTACTAAAAACCCGTCAACCCGGGTATCATTTAAAGAAGCGGTATTTAACAGCATGCCGCAGGATAAAGGTCTTTACATGCCGTTGAATATTCCGAGATTGGATGATAAATTCATTAACAATCTTGATCAATATACCCTGCCGGAAATTGCTTTTCACGTAGCTAAAAACCTTTTGGGCGATGATATACCTGATGAAGATTTAAAAACTATTATTCATGATGCGATAAACTTTTTTGCTCCGGTTGAAAAACTGGAAGAAAATATTTTTGTGCTGGAGCTTTTTCACGGGCCATCGCTGGCATTTAAAGATTTTGGCGCACGGTTCATGAGTCGCGTGATGAGTTACTTTTTGGAGGAGGGTGAAAAACAGCTTGATGTATTGGTAGCAACTTCCGGCGACACCGGCGGTGCCGTGGCGCTTGGCTTCCTTGGTGTGCCCAATACCCGGGTAACCATATTATATCCAAAGGGAAAAGTGAGCGACATCCAGGAACTTCAGCTTACCACCAACGGGCAAAACATCCGGGCAGTCGAGGTTGATGGTACTTTTGATGACTGCCAGGCACTGGTTAAGCAGGCTTTTACTGATGATGAGCTTAATAAAAAATTCAGGCTTACCTCAGCTAATTCCATCAACATAGCCCGTTTAATCCCGCAAACCTTTTACTATTTTAATGGATATGCGCAGCTGTTGAAACAGAACATCAACAAAGTAGTATATTGTGTTCCAAGCGGAAATTTCGGCAATATCGGTGCAGGTTTATTAGCCTGGAAAATGGGGCTGCCTGTTGAACACTTTATAGCCGCTACAAATGTAAATGATACCGTTCCCGAGTTCTTAAAAACAGGTATTTATCGGCCAAAGCCATCGGTAGCCACGCTGTCAAATGCGATGGACGTTAAATACCTGTTTTTAAGAACTCGGGAACGGTATCA
>DASXMZ010000514.1:0-3175 GCA_036495385.1 Mucilaginibacter sp.
ACTACTTGTGGGGAATAGAAATAGTAGATAACGGAAAGGGGTTTGAAGTATCGGCAGTACCCAAAAAGACGGAAAGTTATGGTTTGGAAAATATGGCTGAAAGAGCTAAAGAATCAAATATCGCTTTTGTGATTAATTCACTTCCCTTACATGGTACCAAAGTTTCTTTAGAGGTTAGTTTACAGGAAGTACAATCAAAATTAATGGGTTAACAATATGATAAAGGTGGCCATTGTTGATGATAAAAAGAATAACCGCTTGATTTTGGCGGATAAACTTAAACGTAATAATTTATTCGATATAAAGTTTGAAGCCGCAAACGGAGAGATATTTCTTGAAAAAATGGCAGCCCTCAGCTTTAACGAACGGCCCGAAATTATACTCATGGACCTTGAAATGCCCGTAATGAATGGCATTGTTGCTACAACTATAGGCACATCGCTTTACCCGGGTGTTAAATACGTGATGCTCACCATTTTTGACGACGACGATAAGATATTTAATGCCATAAAAGCCGGGGCCTGCGGTTATCTTTTGAAAGAAGAAAGTGGTGAGGTAATTGCCGATATGCTGATAAACCTTTGGAAGAGCGGAGCAGGAGCCATATCACCCAGCATAGCCTACAAGATTTTGCAGATTATACAGCATGAATCTGTTGTAAAGTACACAGCTGGTGAACAAAAACATGATAATATTTTCCAATTGAGCGAAAGAGAAAAAGAGATTTTAAAATTTCTTTGCCAGGGTTTGGAGTATAAAGAAATCGCCCAAAAATTATCTATCAGCCCTAACACAGTTAAAAAACATGTGATACATATTTATGAAAAACTGCATGTAAATAATAAGGCGCATGCTTTGCATATTGCCTATACAAAAAGTTTATTTTAATATTTATCAGCCGGTCAAATTTTAAGCAGACTTCCTGTTTAGAGGCATCAACCTTCCACCTTCAAATTCTTCCCACTTTTCTCCCCCGCTGCGGGCGCATTTTCTTTTTCGGGAACTTCGCAGGGAAAACCGAACAGGCACCGATCTTTTATCATGGTAGCCACTTCTGCCGGTACGTACTGCTCCCAGCCGTCAGCGCCTTCTTTTATTAGCTGCAGCACTTTGTCGGTTTGCACATGCAGGTTGTTTTCGTTGTAATGCCTGATGTCTTCTATTTTGTTATTGGCGATAAGGTAACGGTAAAGGTCGATTAGGTGAGGTGGCGGATTAAATCGCAGGCAATTGTAAATCACCCCGTCACGAAAAGTAGGATAAATAAACAATTTTACCTTGCGGCTGAATAGTGTAGCAAACGACTCCAATATGCCTCCTTCAAGATCTTTATAATGCTCTTCCGAAAAAATGTACTCGAGGTTGGGATAGCCCAAAACAACGCCCATTTTTAACTTCGTGATCTTTGACAGGTAAGCTACCAGCTTATAATATTCGTGAAAATTTGAGATCAATACGGTTTGTCCGAGCGAGCACAGAATATCTACACGATCGAGGAAGTCTTTTTCATCTATTTCGGCAGTTTCGTCGGCATTCCTTTCTTTCAGTGCCTGCAATGTAAGTTCTGCAACTACTATAACCTGTTCCTTATCTACCTCCGATTCCTGCAAAAACTGTTTTACGCCATTGTTGAGCATATCCATATGCACATTGATGAGGGGGCGGAAACGCCCGCGGATCACTACGGCATGCTTTTTATACAACGCTTCCGAAGGCTGGCGATTTTGCCCGTCGGGCCCAAATAGCGCAGCATCCGAAAAGCCGTATTTTACCAGGTGCAGACTCATCAGCCGGTTATCCACTTTAGTGAAATCGGGCCCTTCAAAGCGGATCATATCAATTTGAATCCGGTCTTTCGACAAAGCGTCCATCAACGAAAACAAAAAAACATTCGGAGTTTCATGATAATAAAAGCAGGCATAAATGAGATTTACTCCCAGAATACCCACCGCCTGCTGCTGTAAATTATTATCATTATCCAGTAATTTTACATGGATCACGACATCATTAAAGGGTCCGTTAGGCTCGAGCTGAAAACGTACACCCATCCAGCCATGCGCTTCATTTGTTTTGTGATAATTGAGCGCCGAAACTGTATTGGAAAAAGCAAAGAACGTTGTAGTGTCGCCACGCTGCTCAGCCAGGCGTTCAATGAGCAGGCTATATTCGTGATCGAGCATTGATATCAATCGTGGTTCGCTTACATAACGGCGTACTTTCAGCGTGCCGTAGATGGCATCAGAAACTACCATATCATAAGCGGACATCGTTTTTGCGATAGTGCCTGATGAAGCTCCGGCTTTAAAAAAATTGGCGGCTACATCCTGACCCGCGCCAATCTCGGCGAAAGAGCCATAAATCTGTGGGTCGAGATTAATGGCAAGTGCTTTTTGTTTTGTCCCGATATCTTTGTTGTGAATGGTATTCATACGCCTTTATTTATTGTTTAAGCTACCGTTACCATGCGCTGATAAGACGACTTAAAATTACGTTTTTTTTGAGAAAAGGTTGCGGAAATTTGAAAAAGGCAAAAGCCCTGGGAAACAAAACAATTGTTATTTTAGCACAATAAACTTAAATATGAAAACGAAAATTCCGGCATTGCTTATTGCCATAAGCTTAATCACCTGCTTCGCATTTATAAACTCACAAAGCTCAGCTATCCGGCTGGACGGTACCTGGCAACTCGTGTCGGCAACAAATATTACAAAAGGGGTAAGCTCGGTTACCGATTACAGCAAAAACCAGCGGATGATAAAAATTATTAACGGCACCCATTTCGCTTTTTTAAGACATGATTTGAATACAAAAAAAGATTCGTCTAATCATTTTGACGCGGGTGGCGGCAGTTATACCCTGAACGGCAATAAATATACCGAACACTTAGATTATTATGTGGACAAAAACTGGGAGGGAAAAACCTTCGATTTTACAGTTACCATGAAAAACGATACTTTATTTCAGCAAGGGCTTGAAAAAGTGGAAAGCGAAGGTATTGACAGGATAATTATTGAAAAATATATAAGGTTGAAATAATATATCAATATGAGTATTCTGGCACACTCATATATTAATTAAATATTTTAAGCTATTAGGTTGCATATTAAATAATTAGTTTAATTTTATTAGGCAATTATTTAAACTCAAACTTATGGACCCTAATCATCCTTTTGCA
>DASXMZ010000515.1:0-13187 GCA_036495385.1 Mucilaginibacter sp.
TTAATAGCTTCGGGAGTTGATATGCCGTGCCCAACAAGAACAGGAGCATTTACACCCAATATTGGGCTGCCTCCATATTGCTCATAGTTGAACATGCTAAAAAAGTCGTCTTTTATACCCTTTTCGTGGGTAACTTCATAGAAAGATTCGGCAAGTTTCAAGATAACGTTGCCGGTAAAGCCATCGCAAACAAATACATTGGCGTTGCTGTAAAACAGACCGCGCCCTTCAACATTACCTTCAAAATTAAATTGTTTGCTCTCTTTCATCAGGGGGTAGGCAGCCTGGCAGAGTATATTGCCTTTTTCCTCTTCTTCGCCGATATTTATCAGCGCAACAAGAGGATCCGGTACGTGATAAACGTACTTAGAAAACAAGCTGCCCAGTATTCCAAACTGCAATAAAAATTCGGGCTTGCAATCGGCATTAGCGCCTACGTCTACTAAAATGGCTAAAGCGCCATTCAGTTTGGGCATAATACTTGTAATTGCAGGGCGTAAAACACCGGGTATGGTTTTTACGCTAAACATGGCACCAACCAGCATAGCGCCGCTATTGCCGGCAGACGAAAAAGCGTCGATGCCGCCCTCCTTCAGCAACTTAAAACCAACAGTTATGCTTGAATCAGGTTTTTGTGTTATTGCTTTGGTAGGATGTTCGCCCATGCCGATCACTTCGGTTGTATGAACAAACTCGAAATGATCCGGACTAAAATTATTTTTCTGAAGTAAATCTACAGCTATTTCCTTATCGCCGATAAGCACCAGTTTTTGGTCGGCAGATAACGCTTTGTAAGCTGAAATTGCGCCTAAGATGGTTGCTTCCGGAGCGAAATCGCCGCCCATAATATCTAAGCCAATCTTCATTTCAGAAAATTAAACTTAGGCTACTGCTGCTTTCTCGATCAATAATTTACCGTTGTAGTAAACATTACCATCAACAGTATAAGCTCTGTGCGGCAAATGCACAGCGCCGGTAGTTTTGCAGGTAGTTAGGGTAGGCGCTACTGCTTTATCGTGAGTTCTGCGCTTATCTCTTCTTGATTTGGATATTTTTCGTTTTGGATGTGGCATAAATCCTGTTTTTTATATTTTATTTAATTTTTTTGAGGGCATCCCAACGCGGGTCTGCTTGCTCATCTTTTCCTGTATTTGCTGAAAGCTTACTTAAACTATCCAGCATTTCTTTATCACAATAGGGAGTATTTCCCTCGTCGTCGCATACCGTTGTAAATGGCAAAGCAACATTTATGTACTCATAAACCAGCCCTGCTATATTGATCTCATGATCATTTTTAGTAAGGATGATGATTTCTTCGTCGTCACCAATCGCTTCGTCGCTAAATTTCGCCACCTGCTGTTCATGTATATCTACAGGATACGGATACCGGGCCAAACAACGATCGCAGTTTGCATCTATTGTTCCGCTTATTTGGAAATTCAGGATAATCATAGTCTCCTGCTTTTCCAGCTCTACCAGGCATTTCAAATCAGCTTTCTTAACAAGTGAATATTCAAACTCGTCAAAAAAAGAATCATCAACAATAAACTCAAACTCGTGTTTCCCCAGCTTCAGGCCGGTAAAAGGAATCGAATAAATTCTTAGCGATTTCAATGAGCAACAATTAGCCCGCAAATGTAAGGATAAATATGATATTTGAAAAGTGTTTTTTCAAATATCCCATGATCCAAAAAATGCTCTGATTTAGAGATAATTAACAATGCTGAATTCCATTTTAAGCTTTTGTATTAAGCGAAGTAATTTTCAATAAGAGTTATTGACTGTGTTAAGCCGTCCTCGTTATTAATCCGTTCGCCCGTTTCCCGTACATTTTTTAACATTTCTTCACGCTGAGTTTTTTCAATTGCAGCAAGCAATTTACGAGTGGTTAATTTTTTAAAAGGGATATGTATTCCCAGCTTTTTTTCTTCGATAATTTTGCCCCACCACGGCTGGTCGGCAAAAACTGAAACTATAATTGAAGGTATTTTCGCTTTTAACACAGCGGCCGTTGTTCCGGCACCTCCATGTATAATTGCTGCTTTGCATTGCGGAAAAAGCCATTGATGATTGATGTATTTTACAACAAACAAATTAGGGTGTTCTGTTAACGTATCAATTACCGACCATCCTTTGCAAAAAATGATGCGCAAGTTTGTTTTAGATAAAATATCATTTAAAATATTACCAAATAACTCAGCATCAGGTACAGGTATGCTTCCAAAGCCGGCATATATTGGTTTTTCACCAGCTTGCAGCCACGCCTGAAGACCATTGGGAACCTGATCCATTATATGATTGGTACGGCTGTCAGCCGGCAATGTCAGGTATCCCGTTATATGAGTGTTGCCAGGCCAATCGTTTGGGCGCGAGATCAGCTGTGGACTAAAACAATATAAATTCAAGATGTTTTCTTTGTATACGCCAGCTGCGGTAGGTTTTTTTAGAGCGGTCAGCCCAAGCATCTTTCTGAATTCATTAACGTCTTTTTTATTGAATTGCCAATAAAAATGGGCTAACAACCAATAGGTAAAAAGGTTATATGCCGGGAAGTTAAAAAAGTCGAGACCCGCAAAAGGAAACTCTTTGGTTGATACTGTAGGCGGGTTAAACTGTGCTATCCCCCATTTTATATTTAGTTTTTCGGCAATCGATCGCGACCACGGGATGGCCAAAACACTTGTTATCAATGCATCGGCATTGGTGCTGCCTTTCAATATATCCTGTTTAATGATGGGCAGTATTTTTTTTCCGCCTTTTTGCAGATAACGCAAAAGCGCTATTGCATTACCTGTTTTTAGCACGCGAAGTCCCTCGGGTAAATAAAGTAATGCTTCAGCATTCCCGTGAAGCGGATAAAAAGTTACGCCGTAACCTTCTACAAAATCCTTGAAATTTTCCGGGGCCAATAGGGTAACCTTATTCCCCCTGGTCATCAATCCTAATGCTAAGGCGATAAAAGGCTGAACATCTCCCCTTGAACCGTAAGTAATAATTGCGTAGTGCATGTGTTTTAACTGAAGGCGATTAGCTTCAAATGTAACACATTATGATATTTGAAAAAGGGTTTTAAAATGGTTAAAGATTAAAGCTTTTGTTCTTTGATAAATTAAAAAAAAGAGCCCCGGTGTTTGCCGGGGCTCTGTAACATTTAAAACATTTACTTTTAATAATTAGTGATTAGGATTTTTATCCCACCACAACTTGGTGCCGCCATTATCGGGACCTCCAAGCAGCGAAAGGGCCTTCTGCACCTCAGCAGAATTATTTGATACTTCGCTTGAAGCGAACGGTAAACGGCGGATACCGAGAACTGAGTTTATTGTTCCGTTGCTATTGTTGTTTATTACAGGGAACAATACCGGGTAACCTGTACGCCTGTACTCGGTCCATGCCTCCTGCCCATCAGGGAACATGGCTATCCATTTTTGAGTGATAATTCTTTGCAAATTTGTCTCAAAAGGATCGGCAGGGTTCAGCAAAATGGTTACATTGTTAAGATAAGGCGAACCTGCAGGTATGTTATCTGCACTGTTTTGAGGATCGACATAAGCGGCAGCGGTGCTTGTTGCATCGGTTAGGTAGCCGCCCGGCATGTTAACACCTCTCTCCTGGAATGCAAGCGCTATGCCGGCATTGTAAAAAGATTGTGCAGTACCGCCCATGTTCCATCCGCGTAATGCGCCTTCAGCGCGAAGGAAGAAGCTTTCAGAAGCTTCCATTAACCGGATCTTATCAGTAAGGGCTATGTTTAATTGCGAGAAACCACCATAAGTAACGCCGCTGTAACTCACTCCTAAACGTATACCCAACATTTTTGCCGGGTTGTCTTTAGAGGGCTGGCAATAGGCTGCTAATCTTGGGTCGTTATATCCTTCTAATATGGACTCCAAAGGTGCACCCTCGGATACATCGCCCCATGAATGGGTTATGGTAGCGAGAGGGTTTTGATAGGTTATCCCGTTAACCGCATTTACCAACGCGTCGTCACTAGCTGCACTTAAAAGGCCATAGCTGTTTGCTACTGCCGCCTCAGCTTGTTTTTGCGCCGTCGCAGCGTCAGCGTACACAATGTGCATAGCCAAACGCAGCCTCAACGTATTGGCAAATTTTATCCATTGTTTATAATCGCCACCATAAATTAAGTCGAATTTAATGAAGGGAGTTGCACCAGGATTTGCTTTGTCATATGCGGTTAAATTATTTACCGCAGTATCCAATTCAGCGAAGAAAGCAGTATAAGCGCCTTGCTGGCTATCGTAAGGAACAGAGAATGCACCGGAGCCAAATTTTGTGTATGGCATTGGTCCAAATATGTCGGCTACACGATGAGCGGCTTCCACTTTAAGAATAAGCGCTACTGCGTAAAAATCAGGATTAGATTTTTGTCCGCGGGTTTTAATTTGAAGCCAGTTACTCATAACGTGCTGATATGGCTCATCAAATGCATAAGTGTTCCAATCTGCTCTTAAGGCATAGGTTGTATTGTTGTTGCCACCGAAGGGATCGGCAGACATCATATAACCGGAATAAAAATCCGCATTCAGGTTTTGCTGTACCTGGTATTCCCAGTCAACAATACGCATAATTGAGGTTTCCATATCCGGGAAGAAACCGCCTATATTTTGCCCGTCGCCTTTCAACTGAGCTTCCGTAACGGCATTAGGATTGGTATTATATTTCTCAAAATTCTTGGTACAGGAAGCCAGCAGGAAAAGGCCGAGTGCCCCCAACCATAAGGCCCTGCTTTTTTTGCTAAAACACTGATAAATCGTTTTCATGTCTGTATAATTTAATATTTTTTTTAAAATCTCGCTGATAAATTAAACCCAAAACTTCTAACACTTGGTTGTCCGAACAGGTCTATACCTTGTAAGCCATTGTCAGTTGATAAAGTTGTATCCGGATCGTATGGTGCTTTCAGGTAAAAGAAGAACAAGTTACGTGCGGTAAGGGCTAACCTTATACTCTTTACTTTATTGTTGAACAAAGAACCTGCGAATGTATAACCAAACGCTGCTTCCCTTAAACGCACATTGGTTGCTGAATAGGCATACTGAGCCAAAGCGCCCTGACGTGAGCCAATAGCAGTATAGTAGTTCTGAGCAGTAAAGTGTTGGCCGCCAATAGTAACGCCGCCATTATCCCGTGCTGTGGCTGATGCCTGTGAATCGCCATAATAGTCAAGATAAGCTTGTGTCATATCCACTACTTTGCCGCCAAAACGTCCGTCAACTAAAAACGAAAGATCAAAACCTTTGTATTTAAATGTATTGTTCCAACCCATCAAAAAGTCAGGATTTGAATTACCTACATCAGTAAACTGAGAAGGATCGCTGGTTTGCAATACCGGTTTACCTCCCGATACTACGATATTACCGCTCGCGTCCCTTTGAAAATCACGTGCATAAATTTCGCCATATGGTTTTCCCGTTCTTACTTCTAAAGAATAACTATCAAATGCCGATGGCAATTGCAGTCTTGTAATAACATTCGGTGTGCCTGAAGAATTATCAGTGTACAATGATATTATCTTATTACGATTTAAGGAAAATGTTACTGTAGAATTCCAGGTTAAACCTCCGCCTATTTTTCCATTATATCCTAATGTTCCCTCAAAGCCCTGGTTCTGAACGTTACCGGCATTTAAATAATACCCGCTGTATTGGCTCGCTTTTGTAGTTGTAACGGTGAACAACTGGTTATAGGTATTGGTTTTATAAAAAGTCGCATCGAAAGTTAAATGGTCATTAAAAAAACGCCATTCCATACCTGCTTCAAACGATTTTGTTCTTTCTGGTTTTAATGTCTCCAATGGCTGAATTGGATTTAAGCTTAATATATTATTAGCTTCAGCATATTGAACAGGTACCGTGCTGATATAGCTTTGAATGCTGTTACCAACCTCGCTATAAGAAAGACGAACTTTACTGTAAGTTATCCAATCGGGCATTTTAAGCATTTTACTCAGCAAGCCTGATAAACCGAATGACGGATAAAAGAATGATCCATTAGGCGTATATGCTAATGACGATGACCAATCGTTACGACCTGTAACATCTAAAAATAACATGTCCTTGTAACCTGCTTCTGCGCTGAAAAACAAAGATTGAGTTTGGACCTGGGTAGTAGTGTTTTGCGTAAATGTAGTATTCGTTTTATCCAGGTTACCCGCATTGAAATAGTTGTCAATAGTACCTAAAAATCCTGCGAACCCGTTGCTATAAGACTGGTTGTCCTGTATACTTGCTCCTAAAGTTCCGCCTACTGAAAAGTCATTTAACTTTTTATTAATATTAAGCAATGCATCGCCGTATACCTGAGTATTTGTTTGCTCATTGTAATTATAGCTTCCGTTAGGGCCTGAAAGTATGCTTATTGAACTTGCGTAAATTTGCTGATCGTTCTGATAATCAGTTCTGTCAAGTTTGCCTCTCACCTGGAAATTTATCCAGTTGGCAATATCGTATTTTGCAGATAATGAACCCAGTAAACGGTTTAAGCCTTGTGATGTAGGGTCGCGTTGCTGTACCCAGTATGGGTTGTCGGTAAACGCACTTGACTGGAACGATGCCGGCCAGTTTTGAACGTTAAGGCTGCGGGAAGGGTCATACACTTCGAAATTTTTGTATTGCGCAAAATCGCCGCCTCTTGGATACAAATATGTGCCGAACAAAGGGTTAAAATAAGTGCCTGAAGTTGGGCGGTCAATGGTTTTTTGATCAATATAGTTTGCGCTCGCATCAATACTTACCTTATCATTAAATATTTTACTGTTATTCCTTATGGTAAAGTTGTTCCGGTAAAAAGTGTTCCCTGGTTCAATACCATTAGCAGTGGTATTGCTGTATGATGCATATGTTTGATTTTTTTCGGTACCAGTGCTTATTGATAATGAATTTATAAACTGGCTGCCTGTATTAAAAAAGCTATTTATATCGTAAAAACCGCCGCTTTTTTTAGGGCCCCAGGCATATGGTGATGTTGTGCTGGCCGCATTAGAAGTATCGCCCTGCCCATATTCACTTTGGAATTTCGGAAGCGAAAATGGTGTTTGGAAGGTCGTACTTGATGAGAAATCAACCTCGGTATTACCCGCCTTACCTTTTTTAGTAGTAATTAAAATTACACCATTTGCGGCCTGACTGCCGTACAGCGCCGACGCAGATGCTCCTTTTAATATACTCATACTTTCAATATCGTCGGGGTTTAGGTTTGATATACCGTCGCCGCCGTCCGGTGCGTATGCAAAAGGTCCGTTTGGCTGCCCGGTGGTGTTTCCGTTTAACGGGATACCATCAACCACATACAATACGTTGTTATTGCCGGAGATTGATTTGTTACCCCTTAATACAACTTTGGTTGAGCCGCCTGGGCCAGAGGAACTGGTGGTAATATCCAGGCCGGCTACTTTACCCGTAAGGCTGTTTATAAAGCTCGGATCTTTAGCCACCTGCAATTCCTTGCCTGATACGGTTTGTTGGTCGTACGACAAAGAAGCCGAGGTTTTTACGATACCCAATGCCGTAACAACAACCTCATGCAGGCTGCCTGTATTTGAACTCAAAATAACGACAATGGAATTGCTGTTTACTACGGTTACTTCTTTTTTTGCATAACCGATGTATGAAAAAACCAATACGTCGCCCGGGTTGGCACTTAAAGAGAACTCCCCGTTGGTATTCGTTTGCGTACCCGTGTTAGTACCTTTTATTGATACCGACACACCAACCAGCAATTCGCCGGTTGAATCCTTGACAACCCCCTTCACCGGGATAATGGCAACACTGGTCAATTTGTTGCCTGATGGTTTGTTTTTTAGGGGATTTGCGTAACTGCTGGCATAACAGGCTATTAGAAAAGCCACCGTTAACCAACAAAACTTTAAAGGTAAATTAATTTTCATAGTTTCCAATTTTAGTTAGTTTAGTGTAAGTTGATAAATTTAAAGGCTAAACTTAGTAAAATATCTAATGAAACGCACAATCTTCTTAAATTTTTTTAAAAAGATAGTAGAAATTCGTTGTTTTGAGATTATTGCAAAACAAAATTATGTTGATTTTTTCCTTAATCAAAAGAAAATATCTTAAAGGCTGGTTTTACTTATGATTAATTTGTTAACCCGTAGGTTGCTATTTAAAATAATTGTTAATTAAATTACTCCAAAAATAGCGTGGTGATTTCCTTTAAAAATAATGTTGCCGGGATGTTTTGGGTGGTTTTGCCGGATATCGGTCCAATAGGGTTTACCCGCGATCGGGCTACAAAACCAAACAAATTTTTCCAGGTATCGTGAGATATCTTAATCCCTGTCCCTGCTAAGTTTGGTGATTGTTAGCGGATTTTCAAGAAGCTCAACAGTTTCCCTGCGGTGTTTTACAATATGGATGGCCGTAAATACCGCTTCGCGGAACGAAACTTCCGAAGCCAGGTTTTTACCCGCTATATCATAAGCTGTCCCGTGATCAGGCGAGGTACGCACAAAGTTTAAACCGGCCGTAAAGTTCACTCCCGATTCGAACGCGATCTGTTTAAATGGTATCAGGCCCTGGTCATGATACATGGCCAATACAGCGTCGAACTGCAAATAGGTGCCATTGGCAAAAAAGCCATCTGCAGCGTAGGGGCCAAAGGCTAGTATATCATTATTCCTTGCTTCTTCAATTGCGGGAATAATAACTTTTTGCTCTTCATCGCCGATAAGGCCGTTATCGCTGGCATGCGGGTTAAGACCGAGTACTGCAATTTTGGGCTTCCTGATCCAAAAATCATTACGCAAACTGGCATCCATTAATTTAAGCTTTGCAAGTATTTTTTCTCCGGTAATGCTTTCTGCAACTTTTGCCAGGGCTATGTGACCCGTAACAACGCCAACTCTTAATGTATCGCTAACCAGGAACATCAACGACTCGGGAGCACCACCGCGTTCCTGCAAATACTCAGTGTGGCCGGGAAAATTAAACTGATCGCTTTGTATGTTATCCTTATTAATAGGAGCGGTAACCAATGCATCTATATCGCCGTTGATCAAGTCGTTCGTAGCTCTTTCCAGCGAAATAAAAGAATATTTGCCAATTGCCGCATTGGAGATACCCGGTTCAATTTTAATATCCTCTTCCCAGCAATTTATCATGTGCGGCTTTTTCTGGTCTTTTTTGCTCTGAATTTCCGAGGCGCTATTAACAACAAAAAAGTTGAGATCGTCGACATGAGTAATTCGTCGATAAAACGATGCCAGCTTTGTATGCCCATAAACAACCGGAATGCAATAATCATAGATACGGCTGTCGGCCAATGTTTTAATAATTATTTCTAAACCAATACCGTTTATGTCGCCTATGCTGATACCTATTTTAAATTTCTCGCTCATGGTTTATAAAGATTACACTCCGTAGGAGCCCTTTGGGCCGATGTTTTCCTGATTACACCAATCCCTTGTCGTTGAGTTATTCGTTTGTTAAGTTGTTTTTTCAACATCACAACTTTTCAACATTACAACCTTTCAACAACGCCAACTGCAAATAACAGATTAATTCACAATTAAAGGACAAATATGTATAATTTGCTCAATATTTGATAATAATGACGGTAGTAAGAGCAAAAAAGCATCTCGGTCAGCATTTCCTTACTGATAAAAACATTGCAGAAAAAATTGTTGGGAGCCTAAAACACAGTGATAAATACAAACAAGCTTTAGAGGTAGGGCCGGGCATGGGGATACTTTCCGACATTCTGCTGCAAAAAAGTGAGTTTGAAGTTTTTTTGATCGATATAGATACTGAGTCGTACCAGTTCCTTCAAAAAAAATACCCGCAACTTGGTAGCCGCCTCATAAATGCAGATTTTTTGGAGATGGACTTTACTGCCCTTTTCGATGGACCAATAGCTATTATAGGCAATTTTCCGTACAACATATCCTCGCAAATACTTTTTAAAGTGCTCGATAACCGGCAACAGGTTGTTGAAGTTGTGGGTATGTTTCAAAAGGAAGTTGCTGAACGATGTACCGCTAAACCCGGCAGCAAAGAATATGGTATATTAAGCGTGTTTTTACAAGCCTACTATAAAGTAGAGTATTTGTTTACGGTAAAAGCCGGTGTGTTTAATCCGCCGCCGAAGGTGCTATCTGCTGTAATAAGATTAACCAGGAATGATGTAGCCGAATTAAATTGCAACGAAAAGCTATTTTGGCAGGTTGTAAAGGCTGGTTTTAATCAGCGGCGAAAAACTTTGCGGAACGCTTTGTCGTCATTGATCAACAAGGAAAAAATGGCCGATGAGCCATTGCTCGACTTGCGGGCGGAGCGATTGAGCGTAACAGATTTTGTAAGTTTAACAGAAAAAATCACTGCTTTAAAATGAAACGGCTATCTCTGGCTTTAATTATTTTGTTAATAATATCAACCGCTGTGCCTCAAGGCTATTCACAATCCCCAAAGGCAAAACATAAAAGTATTATATCAACTAAAGTTGTTGTGCTTAGATATAAGCACCAGGATAGCTCTTTTTTGCAGAACCAAACCGATACCCTTAAAATACCGGTTGTTTTGGGCAACTACCCGGCATTAAAAAAAGAGTTATCCTACAAAAAAATATTATTTGGCCATGATTTGAAGGCGGTTATAAAAGATTATAGCGACTGCAGTTGCGGCATTACTGGTTTAGATTATGAAGTGGCTTTTGAAAGCAAAGATGTTATATCCATAAAACTTGATTATGAAACAATGGGAGCATATCCTGATACAGACGAAAAATGGCTCACGCTGAATGTTAACAGTGGAAAACTGTACCCGATTTCAAATGAAATAACACCCGAAGGAATGAAATGGCTGTTTAAAAATTATAAAGACACTCTTATAAGAAGGCTAAACGATGAAAAAAATGAAATTGAAAATGAAGCGGATGGAATAAATGTCTACAATGTGGTGAAAGAGGCCATCGACAACCTAAAAAGTAACGAGTTATTTGAAAAATATATTTTTACGAGAACGGGTATAATGTTGTCAATTAATCGAATATTACCACATGTCGTAGCTGCTTTAGAACCGGACGATAACTTACTTATTTTATACAAAAATCTAAAACCATATATCTCACAGCACGCAATTGTTCTGGCGAGTAGTACCAGCCAGTTTTGACCAACCGAGAAAAACTTTGTATTGGGTAAGTGATTTTATCAAGATTACCAATAAAATAACATCCTGTTCTAAGTGATTCGGTGCGCGAACAAAAAATATCAGGGAAATCGCTTTTAAATCTACAGCGGCTTTTGTACTAAGCCAGGAATGTTTTAAAATTAAAAAGAATGTCATGCCGTCCGCCTAAGGTGGATCGGCACCTCATATGCAAAGTATACGCCATGTAGCGCGTATACAAGACGTACACCAACCAAACCGCTTGTCCCGTGGGATGCTGATCCGCTTAAGGCGGACAGCACGACTTTGGGTTTTTAAAAGCGATTTCCCTGCAACAAAGTATATTGTCGTTATAAATTATCTCAAAATCAAATTCTAATCCACGTTTAAACACAATTTAATGTTTAGGTAAAACCAATGGGCAGTTTTACAGTTTAACTTTCGTGATGATAACAAAAGAAGAAATTTTTGGCTACGTGCCGGATGAAAAATATAAAACCCCGGTGGCTTATTTCTCCATGGAATTTGCCGTAGATCAATCTCTTAAAATTTATAGCGGTGGTTTAGGCTTTCTTGCCGGCTCGCATTTCAGAAGTGCTTATGAATTAAAGCAAAATTTGCTTGGTATTGGCATTTTGTGGAAATACGGTTATTACGACCAGGTAAGAGATGGCAACGCCCTGATGAAGCCTGATTTTGTAGAAAAACAATATTCTTTTTTACAGGATACCGGAATTGTTTTTACAGTGCCGGTCCATGACTCGCCTGTTCATGTTAAGGCTTACCTTTTAAAGCCGGAAACATTTGGTTCGGCGCCATTATTTTTGTTAAGTACTGATATTCCCGAAAATGACGAAGAATCCAAGTCAGTCACCCAACATTTATATGACCAAAATGAAACAACGCGCATCGCCCAGAGCATTGTTTTAGGAATTGGCGGCGCTATTTTACTGGATATTTTAAAAATAGAACCAGACGTTTACCATATGAATGAAGGACATTCCCTTCCGCTGAACTTTTACCTCTACTCTAAATATCAAAATCTGGCTGAAGTAAAAAAGAGGGTGGTATTTACAACACACACACCCGAAATGGCTGGGAATGAATCACACGGGTACGGATTGCTTAAAGAGATGTCTTTTTTTTATCATCTGCAGGAGCATGAAGTACAATCGCTGCTTGGCATGGGAGGCGACAACTTTAACTATACACTTGCCGCACTTAAATTTGCCCGCAAAGCAAATGGCGTTTCAAAAATTCATGGCGAAGTGGCCCGCCAAATGTGGGGAAGCAATGATGGGATTTGTGAAATTATTTCAATTACCAACGCACAAAATAAGACCTACTGGAAAGATACAGCGCTTGAAAATGCGCTTGCCGCAAATGATGATGATGCTATAAAACGCCGTAAAAAGGAAATGAAACGTGACCTTTTTAAAGTGGTTGCTGATCAGTGCGGAAAATTGTTTGATGAAAATGTGCTCACAATTGTTTGGGCCAGGCGTTTTGCAGCCTATAAACGTGCCGACCTGATTATGCATGATTGGACGCGTTTTCTAAATTTAATCAACAACACAAAGTTGCCGGTACAAATCATATGGGCCGGAAAACCGTATCCGGGCGATTTTGGCTCCATAGGTTTGTTTAACTCTATTATATCGAGGGTGAAACCCTTTGCAAATTGCGCAGTTCTTGTAGGTTATGAACTGGCACTATCAGCTTTATTAAAAAAGGGGTCGGACGTTTGGCTGAACAATCCAAAAATGTATCGCGAAGCATCAGGTACCAGTGGTATGACTGCTGCGATGAATGGTTCCATTAACCTCTCGTTACCCGACGGCTGGGTGCCGGAATTCGCAAAAGACAATGAAAATTGCTTCGTTATACAAAAGGCCGGTGATGAATTATCGGATGTGGAAAAAGACAACCAGGAAAACCGGAACCTGATGGACCGCCTGGAAAAAACCGTTTTGCCAATGTATTATACAGACCAAAACCAGTGGCTAAGTATTATGAAAAAAGCTGCCTTCGACATAGTATCGGCATTTGAAG
>DASXMZ010000516.1:0-8510 GCA_036495385.1 Mucilaginibacter sp.
GCGGTAAAAGATGTGGTAAAAGTACTACCTGCGAAAGTTGATAAGCTGACGAATAAGGTAGAGGGGTTTGAAAGTAAAATAGATAAAATTGAAATAACGGCACCCAAGTCGGATTTATTACCGATACACAATATTGTAGCGGATGGTTATTCCACTATCAAAAATGCTGTTCAAGGGCAGCTTAACGACCTTTTTGCTAAAAACCGGGTATTGGTATTGCCGGAAGATGGTGTAAAGGGATTCTTAAAGATCATGCGCAAACGGACTATGATTTTTACCAGCCTCGCGATTACAATTACGGTGATATGTTTTTTTGGCTTTCGCTATTTTTATTTGAACAGCGAAAATACGCGTTACCGAAATTCATGGTATTGGAATTACCTAAACCAGGATAAAAAAGGCAAAGAGGCTATGGATAATGATCTGAGCAGGTTTAAAGTAGATAGCATCAATAGTTTTAGAACGGACAGTATAGAAAGATACCGGCAGCAACAGGCAACAGAATTACGTATTAAAGAACTTGAAACAGAGGCCGACAGTTTAAAGGCATTGCGAAAAAATCAATAAAATTAACGGGTGCTGCTATTGGAAAATGGCAGCACTTATTTTTTTAAAAGCTCATTTTTTTCACGCTCACTCTGCAATAAGCGTTCTAAAAGAGCCACTTTTTCGTCATATAACTCTACGATTTTTTCAATTGGATTAAATGTGCAATGATAGTTGAAGCCCGAACTACTATCGTTAAATGTATTAAAGTAGTTGACCATAGCTTCTTCGCTAAAATTCTTTATAGCATCAGCTGTTACCCCTAAAACCTTGGCTATCTTTTCTAAAACATCATCTTCCAAAATATCACTCTGCTCCATACGGGAAACGGATTGCTGACTAACCCCTAATTCAGACGCAAGGGTTTCCTGCTTAATTCCCCTTAACTCACGGATACGGCCAATTTTTCGCCCGATGTTGGTATTAGTTGGTTTAGTAAATGCTTCCATAGGTTCAAATATACAAAGTTTTCTTAAGGGTAAATATAACAGGTTTGCGTGTAAATTACTTGCGCTATTGGTTTGCTACAACTATACTCATGCAGAGATTTGAATTTTAACAAAAAATAATTGCAGCATGAAAATAATAATCAATACCATTAACATTTACCACATTCATGATAATAGCTACAATACTTGTGGCAGCCATTTTAAAGCCAATAAGAATAAAATAGACAATGCCGATCTGAGAGAATTCTCTCCGGCGATAATTGTAAATGACGATTTAAACGATAACGACCATCCTTTTATTGCGCAATTAGAAGCTCGTATATTAGAAAGTGAGCGTGATAAAAGAGAATTATTAGACCGACTTCACCGTGAAAGCAAATCTAAATTCTGAAAGGTATGCTTGATAATGTATTGAAAGATATTTTTTAATCCTTAAATCGCACCCAATGCAGCTACAGGTGGCGGCTCATTGCATCACGCGTTATCACGCTAAATTCATTCGCCAGCCTCGCTACCTTTTACAGCAATGAAATTCACTGTCGCTCATAATATACCTGCTTTGGGCCACTAGTAAGAGGAAACAGTACCCATTTCAGCGTAATATCTATTACAAATTAAAGTCGGCTAAAGGGTATTGAAATTTCATTGTATATTACGCCATCTTATCCTTTCATTTATGAAAAAATTTTGTATCCCCGTCCTGCTGCTGATATTATTTACTGTTAATTGTGCTCACTCACAAGTACCGGCGGAAGCTACATTTTTAAAATTTATAAAAAAATACAACATCGCTTCATTTACCGGTGAAACTCATATTTTCAAAAGGAATTCAAAGTTATATTCAATTGGAAACAATGGTATAGATATTTTTGATCTTTCAAATTCTGTTTTTGGAGATTCCCAAGGTAAAATAGATTACAGAGTTAAGGGTCAAATAAGCTGTTTTGGAATTAACGAAAGTGATTTATTTATGGCTTCCAATTTTTTAGATCAATTTGGGAACAGGGGAAATTTCCTTTATAAATGCAATTTGAATGATAAAACAAGTCAATTATATTTTGATTTCACTGGTATAGTTAAAGTTTTAATTTCCGGAAAGCAACTATCGCCAAAAGATGCTCCAAGCACAATTAAGGTTTTTGAATCCTTTTTAATAGTTCAATTCGATAATGGTATAAAAATTATCTTTGATAAAAACGCCGGCAAGCTGCAGTGTATTTATATGCCAAATTATGAAAATGGTACAATGGCTGTAATCGATAAAAAGAATAACGCGAATTACAAAAAGGTAAACTGGCAAAACACTCCCTATTATCAGGATGAATTTAAAAATACAGTTAGTAGTAATATCTATAGTGATGTTACCTTCAATCTGCAAAGAGGGGACCTTGTGTTATCCAATTCAAATGGTAATTTAGGTAATTTCTCTTTACCTGGAGCGAATCTAATAGACCGTGGTGAAAATTTATTCATTGATAACAATTTAATATATGTCAATTGTTATAAAAGTATCCTGGTTTACCAAATAGACAATAATAAATTTAAAATATTTTCAAATCCAAATCCACAAATTTCAGATATTTTCTATTTAACCACAAATTTTAAGATGTGCGGTTACAGTGAAAAAGAGGTTCTCATTGCAGTAGGATCCGAAATTAAAGTATTCAATATACAAAATGGAACGGCTAAACCTCTTTATAATCTCGCACATAATATTAGTAGCCTTTCGTTTGATAAATCGTCTGGAATGTTGGGCGTTAACACATTGGACTTCGATGTATATTTTATAAACACAAAAAATCCAGAAAAGAATGTTAATAATAAACCCTTTAATTATCAAAACTACTTGAGGCTTAAAAAGTACGGCTGTAAAAAGTTCAATATTTGGAAAGATTTTACGGGCATGTCAATTTACTACACAGATGGGACTAAAGAAAATTTACCATTTTCAACTGACACTAAATTACCAGTAGATAATGAGCGACTAAGCAATAAGATTATCCCCGTTATTTTAGCAAACCAAAGTGGCTCAGAATATGTCATGCCTATTTTCCCTCATGAAACTCAATCGATTAACGATTTAGTTAATATAGATTTTTTTCAATATGATGATAATAGAAGACTTGTAAACGGCAAATACTATGAATTTACCGACTATCTAAGAAGTATAATACATGCTGGTTTTGTAATAAGCGCTAACAACTTAATACTTGGTTCATATAATGAGAAATCGTATGATTTGTTTGATGCTGTTGTAATTCCTGAAGTAAATAAAGTAGTTGTACATTATCGTGACCGAACTAAAAAGAACTATGAACCATCACAATTAATTAAAATCTACTCAATTGACAGTTTAGTATCAGTTGACAAACAAGCCCTTAGAATAAATGATAAAGAGGCACAGATTAAAAGCGATTACAGCAATTATATAAAGAATTATAACACTGGAAATCAAGAAAAATACAGTTTTATAAAGGAAGATGGATACTTATACAAAATAAGCCTAAAACCGTCGGGTACTTATTCCTACAATTACTCTTACGACGAAGACACAATAAAATTTTACAACAACTTTAAGGAACTTAAACTAAACTTGGATAACGCAGATAGCAGTTTCGTTTATTACAACGACAACATTATAACTATTATAAATCCCAACAAAAATATTCAAGCTAACTATGGCATGAATTTAACCTTTTTAAATTCCAACTTATTAGGTTTAATTAATACAAATAGCTTTTCAACTGTAGGCACTAACTCAAATTTTGAGTATGTAAATTGTAAAGCTTGCAAAGGTACGGGTATTAATCCAAAAGTTTATGAACCTGGAGTTGGCTTGGTCGGGGGCGGAAAATGTTTGGTTTGCGGCGGTACTGGTAAAGTTAAAGCGGATCTTAGTACTGTTGAAAAAGCCGAAACGGAACGAGGGAATTGGAATCTTGATAAAAGCTTTGTGTTTTATTCAAAGGTAGATAAAGCGATCTACGTTAAATTTTATAGAATGAATAAAAAGTATCAAGTTTTAAATTCTAATGATGTAAGAGTAACAGGTAATTACTTATCAGATTCAAAAAAAACTTTATCCTCGACAAATACGGAAGTTGTTTATTATAAACTTTCTATTAACAATGGTGATGGACGCGTAGAAACTAACCTAAATACTGAAACGCTCGAAAAAATACATTTGGGAAATGCGAATGGAATGATTTCTGAAAAATATATTGGCATGTCTTCGCATTAATATCTACTCCTGTTATAAACTATTATGAGAAACTGTCGAATAGGAAATAACCTTAGTTACATAATTTTTTTGTCAGTATATTTTTAATATCCTGTTCATCTACGAATTTTTCAAACAATGACGATGTTAGAAAATTTTGAACAATAAAAAATTAGAATTCGACGGTATAGGTGATAATCCTGATGGCTCTAAAATTCAATTCAAAGCGGACGGTACCTTTACAATGATTTTTGTAAATTTTAAAGACCCAGTACAAAACTATAAAGGTGAATGGGTATTTGGGTCATGTTAATGTTAACACAAAAACTAAATTTCAAAGAGATTTGGTTGACAATCAGCATCATTTAAAAACTCTGCTTATATTCCATTTTACAGAATTACAACTTAATTAAATCTTAAATAACTAAAATGACAGAAAACTTTTATCACTACCCTGATGACACCGTTTTTCACGGAAGTTCGGAATATCCTGATGGGTACTTGTTTTCTTACGCAAGAGCGTTGACCACAGAAAACGAAAAAATACTTAAACTTAAAGAAAGATTAAATGGTTATTACGTTAATGGTTTAGCGAGTGTTGAACATCCATTTATGACGGCAATTTTAACTTGTGTTGGCTTGGAGGTTTTGGGACAAGTATTTTTAGGATTTGATAGTGAAGGTAAAACTATTCAAAGCAATACAATATTGATTTATGAAATGCTTGATCAACAGCTTCAACAACCTCTATCTACAACATTTAAATCAAATTACAATCTTAATAGGAATCCGCAAGGTCAAACCACGGATTATACCATTAGTTTTTCCAGCTATGCTCATATTCTTAGAAAGGGGTTAAGGAATTCATTTACACATAATTACAGATCGCTCGGTGTCTTTCTTGGTGAAGGTGAAATAATTGATGTTCATGAAAACGAAGGCTTTATGGTGGTAAATCCAACTTTATTTAAGCAACAGTTTAATGCTTGTTATGAAAACTGTTTCAGTCAAGCTATTTCGAATTCAATCCCATCTTACAGGCAAAATGCTTTAAGATACTTCGAGTTATTGATAAGATGAAATTTTCTTGAATAATACCAAACTGAAATTCGCTATTATCATAATAGATTTCTTTATAACTATTTCAATTTATATATACCCATATTCACCACGTCCGCGAAGATAGCCCGCCGCCGGGATAAAAAGTAAAGGCCATGCAGAGCGGGCAATAGTGTTTTGTTTTTAGCGGCTTGCCCGGCCTTGACTATTTACCCGGCTCGCGCTGTTTGTTGCTTAAGCGGTAAATATGGGATGGTGTGCGATATGGGCTTGCATAGCGTGAACAGTGCGGAAGCATTAACAGCTATTTAAAATGCGTCAATTAAAATATATGGTTTTTCCTTAAAACCAAAAGCCGCCTTAAGCAGCTTTTGATAAGTTCTACTCCTCGAAACAAGGGCTTTAAATGTTACTGCTAATCAATTGGCTAATTTTAGTTTCAATAATTGCATGTCCTCACCCACTTTAGAATCCAGTATTTTGGCGTAATGCTGCGTTGTCCTTATGTTTTTATGACCAAGCATTTTACTTACACTTTCAATAGATACGCCATTAGCTAAAGTTACTGAAGTTGCAAAGGTATGCCGGGCAATGTGAAAGGTCAATTCTTTGTTAATTCCGCAAACGTCCGCTATCTCTTTTAAATAACTGTTCATTTTTTGGTTCGATAATACAGGCAAAACTTGATCCATATCGGCGCATTCAGGGTGATGCTCATATTTCTGTATAATTTGCAAGGCTTGCGTTAAAAGCGGAATCCGGGATGCTGTATTGGTTTTTTGCCTTGTGGTGTAAATCCATTGCTGCCCGTCTATGCCTTTAATGATTTCTGAGCGTTTAAGTTGTTTAACATCTATATAGGCCAGGCCCGTATAGCAACAGAAAATAAATATGTCTTTCACCTGCTCAATCCTCAAACTACTATATGATTTAGCAGCCATTGTTTCTAATTCCTCCTTGGTCAGATACTCCCTAGCCACTACTTTTACTTTGGGTTTATACTTGATAAAAGGGTCTTTGTCGAGCCATCCGTTATCAATACACATCAGGATGATTTTTTTAAAGTTTTTCATGTATTTTACCGTGGAGTTATTAGCACACTTGCGCTCCGACCGTAAATAAAAATCGTAGGACATAATAAATTCATGGTTAATGCCTTCAATATTTATATCATCTACCTTGTATTTCCATTTAAGAAAAGCCTGGGTATGCTTTAAACTGGTTTCGTAACGGTCGGCTGTACCTTTGGCATATTCTGTTCCAATAAGCGCGGCAACCTGCCTGTTATGCTCTTTAAAGATTGGTATCAGCATTTTACTGCCCGCTACTTCGTCTTTTTTCAGCAAGGCATTTTTTAGATTAACTGCCGTTAACGGTAGTTTCTTTTCTATCAGGTGCCGGTGTATTTCATAGACTTGGTGTTCAAGAGTTTTTAGATAATTATTCAATGAGCGCACTTCCTCGCCAGTACCATTTAATTTCTGTCCGTTTGCATTCCATTTGTCGGGATTGACATTACGTTTAGAGGAGATCTCAATACGTTCCCCATCGATTGTAACCCGTAAATAAACCGGAGCAGTACCATTTTCCGTCATTTTTGATCGCTTCACGTAGAAGAGTAATCCAAAAGTTTTGTTCATCGCTTAAAGCTTTTAAAAGTTATAAAGTTAGTTCCTTTTATGCCTGTAATCAAGATGTTCAATGCTTGAACAAGCTCAATAACAGTAACTTATAAGCTTTCTGGTGACCTATTGGACTTTTAACCACTAAAGGTCACCAATAGGTCACGAGAAGAATGCGATTATTTGGTTTTATTTGAATAGATTATAAACAAAAAACGCTGTAAATGAATCATTTACAGCGTTTTTGATGTTCTTTAAAACATAGTCAGTGGAGCCGGAGGGATTCGAACCCTCGTCCAAACATGGTATAAGGTATGCTTTCTACATGCTTATCTGCTGTTTAATTGTCGGGAAGTGGAAGGCCAGCCGCGTACCTGTACCGTCTTCCTTAGGTGCTTTATCTCGCCCGCTACGCACACCTTAAGCAGGCCAGTTTTGTTTTTCGATGCCCCGGTTGCCGATCCAACAAAACATAAAACCGGCGGGACAAAAGCTAGCTAAATTCTAAATTAAGCAGCTAAGGCGTAAGTATTTTCGCCATTTGTAAGTTTGAGCGTTCTGATTAAAGCGCTAATTCACCCAACGCGCTGCATGCTTACCTACTTATCTCCATCCTGTCAATTCCGGTCGACCCCATTTTTTTAGTGGCAGTTCTTAGTTGCAGTGGCAGTTAAGAACGGTAAAGATAAGGAATTTAACCCTTGCGGGAAACAAACTGCTCGTCTTTAGTTGCAGTAGCAGTTAATGACGCTCAAAAAGAATTTTATTTCAATAAATGCAAACCACCACTATTTAAGCTGAAACTGCCACTAAATACTGCCAGTGCTACTTAGCACTGCTACTGTCCGTCCCGGGTACACTTTCAATCCTTCTTCCAGACAGATCATTGCCTTTTCAAGGTCGCCGTTATTTAACACATACGCTATCCGTACTTCATTTAAGCCTGCTCCGGCTGTACTGTAAAAGCCTGTTGCCGGGGCCATCATCACGGTTTGGTTTTCGTAACTGAAAGTTTCGAGCATCCACCGGCAAAATTTGTCAGCGTTATCTATTGGCAATTGTGCTACCACATAAAAAGCGCCGCCGGGGTTAGGGCAATAAACGCCGTCCATTTTATTTAATGCCTCCACAATAATATTGCGGCGATTAGTATAAGCCTTGTTTACTGCCTTAAAATATTCATCGGGGGTATCAACAGCGGCGGTACCGGCAATTTGCTCTATCATTCCCGGACTGAGTCGTGCCTGGGCAAATTTCAAAGCGGCTTCCCACACGCGTTTGTTTTTGGTGATCAGACAGCCAAGCCTTGCGCCACAGGCGCTGTAACGTTTGCTAACGGTATCAACTACAACCACATGCTCATCAATCCCGTCCAGGTGCATTGGCGAGGTAAAGGTGCGCCCGTCATAACAAAACTCCCGATAAGCCTCGTCCGAAAATAAATACAGATCGTATTTTAACGCTAGCGCTTTCAGCGCCTCCAATTCCTCCCTGGAGTATAAATACCCGGTTGGGTTATTAGGACTGCAAATAAAAATAGCCTTGGTTTTTGGAGTGATCAGCTTTTCAAACTCGGCAATTGGCGGCAGGGCAAAACCGTTTTCTATGTGGGAT
>DASXMZ010000517.1:0-12460 GCA_036495385.1 Mucilaginibacter sp.
AGATAAATATGTATTGATCGGATACAGACAATAACAATACCATTTTGACTCCGCGAGAAAACTTTCCCAAACAGCTGTGAAAACAGAAAAATATTATTTGATCTTTTGTGTTTTTGAATCTATTGGGGCTTTTTTACCACAAAGACCGCAACTCATTGCACAATAACAAATAGATTTAACCGTCAGGAAATTTAAGTTTTGTCCCTATTCCACAATATACTACCGCAGTAATAGAGATTTTCTTAATTTCGCAACCTCACACACGAAAGTCAAGAATGGATTATCAATTTGCAGCTATAGAGAAAAAGTGGCAACAGTTTTGGGCCGATCATCAAACGTTTAAGGCTCTTGACGAAACCACCAAACCCAAGTATTATGTACTCGATATGTTTCCCTATCCGTCAGGTGCCGGCTTACATGTAGGTCATCCGCTTGGTTATATAGCTTCTGATATTTTCGCACGATATAAAAGACTAAAAGGCTTTAATGTATTGCACCCTATGGGCTACGATAGCTTTGGCTTACCGGCCGAGCAATATGCAATACAAACCGGTCAGCATCCCGCAATAACTACTGAAGCAAATATTGCCACGTACCGAAGGCAACTCGACCAAATAGGCTTTTCGTTCGACTGGAGCCGGGAAGTGCGCACCAGTGCACCTGACTACTATAAATGGACGCAATGGATATTTATGCAGCTTTTTAATTCCTGGTATAATAAAGCCGCAGATAAAGCTGAGTCTATAATCAAGCTCGTTGAACATTTCGAAAAAAGTGGTTCCGTGGGTATTGATGCCGTGTGTGATGACGAGGTTTTAAACTTTACAGCAGAGGAATGGAAAGCGATGAGCGATGAAAGCAGGCAAACTGAATTGCTGAAGTATCGCCTCACCTATCTTCGCGAAAGTACGGTTAACTGGTGCCCCGCTTTGGGAACGGTGCTTGCTAACGACGAAGTAAAAGATGGTTTTTCGGAACGCGGCGGATACCCGGTTGAGCAAAAGAAAATGATGCAATGGAGCATGCGCATAACTGCCTACGCTGATCGCCTGCTAACAGGTCTCGACACCATCGACTGGCCCGAGCCGCTGAAAGAAATGCAGCGCAACTGGATAGGAAAAAGTGTGGGAGCGTTGGTTAAATTTCGGATTGTAGCCCCACCCAAACCCTCCCCGGTAGGGAGGGCTTTAGAAATGGACGGGGGCGAAGCTAAAGTCTCTCCGCCAGCTGGCGGAGGAGATTTAGAGGGGGCTGGGGCTATCGAAGTTTTCACAACACGTGCGGATACCATTTTCGGTACATCATTTTTGGTAATAGCGCCGGAGCATGAACTGGTTAAACCATTAACTACGCCCGAACAAAAAGCGGAGATTGAAGCCTATATCGCACAAACAAAAAAGAAATCGGAGTTGGAGCGAATGGCTGAAGCTAAGACCGTTTCGGGCGCGTTTACCGGCAGTTATGCTGTAAACCCGGCTAACGGCGAAAAAGTGCCGGTATGGATTGCCGATTATGTACTTGCCGGTTATGGCACCGGTGCGGTTATGGCTGTACCATCTGGCGATCAGCGCGATTACCTTTTCGCCAAACAGTACAATTTGCCCATTGTCCCGATTATCGATATACAAAATGTTGAAACCGAAGCAGACCCAACCAAAGAGGGTCGGTATATAAACTCAGGTTTCATAAATGGCTTAACCTACAAAGACGCAACTGCCTTAGTAATTGCCAAACTGGAAGAATTGGGTGCAGGCAAGGCAAAAATAAATTACCGCATGCGCGATGCCATATTTGGGCGTCAGCGTTATTGGGGCGAACCAGTGCCGGTTTATTTTAAAGACGGATTGCCTCATTTAATTGAAGAGAAGGATTTACCATTGATATTGCCGGAGGTTGATAAATATTTACCAACAGAAAGTGGCGAGCCACCGTTGGGAAGAGCTGAAGAATGGAGTTACAAACCATCGGGTCCAGCCCCCTCTAAATCTCCCCCGGTTGGGGAGACTTTGAATGCATATTTGACAGGAAATTATAGGGAGACAGCTGATTCTGCTTACTATGAGCGATTAAAAGATTATAGTATTGCTAATCGTCAGGATTCAACCGAAGCTGAAAACGTTTTATGGCAATTATTAAGGAACGATCAAACGGGTTATAAAGTAAGAAGACAACATGCTATAGATCAATTTATAGCCGATTTTGTTTTTTTGCAAAAAGGTTTGGTTATTGAATTGGATGGTCATCATCACAAATTAAACAAGGAAGCAGACGATGCCAGAACGGAGGTGCTTAACCATTTTGGATTTATAGTGATGAGGTTTACCAATGATGAAGTACTAAACAATCCAAAAGGTGTAGTTGAACAAATAAAGCAAACATTAGACTCTCTAAATGACAGAGATTTAACTAAGTTTTCCGATTCTTTTACAAAGAGCGAAGCTAAAGTCTCCCCGCCAGCTGGCGGAGGAGATTTAGAGGGGGCTCGAGAAGGTTTCCAATATGAGCTTTCAACCATGCCCGGCTGGGCCGGGTCAAGCTGGTACTGGTACCGGTATATGGATGCCCATAACGATAATGAATTTGCATCAAAGCAGGCTGTTGAATACTGGAAAGATGTTGATTTATACATCGGAGGCAGTGAACATGCTACCGGGCATCTGCTTTACAGCCGTTTTTGGAACAAGTTTATGAAGGATATTAATCTTGTAATTGAGGAAGAGCCTTTCAAAAAGCTGATAAACCAGGGGCATATTCAGGGGCGATCAAACTTTGTTTACAGGCTTATTGACGATCTGGGTCGGGGCACAAACACTTTTGTTTCGCATGGGTTAATAAAGCAGTATAAAACATCGCCCATACATGTTGATGTAAACATTATAGAGAATGATATTTTGGATACGGCAAAATTTAAGGCTTGGCGCCCTGAATTTGAAAACGCAGAATTTATTCTTGAAAATGGAAAATATATCTGCGGCGTCGAAGTTGAAAAAATGTCGAAAAGATATTATAATGTGGTTAATCCCGACGACATTGTGAAACGTTACGGCGCTGACACCCTGCGCATGTACGAAATGTTTTTAGGTCCGTTGGAACAAAGCAAACCCTGGAACACCAATGGAATTGAAGGGGTGTTTAAATTTTTGCGTAAATTCTGGAAGTTATTTCATGATGATAGCTGGAATTTTAATGTATCTGCCGATGAGCCAACCAAAGCTGAATTAAAATCGCTTCATAAAATCATTCGTAAAGTAGAGGAGGATATAGACCGCTTTTCGTTCAATACCTCTGTTTCGAGTTTTATGATAGCAGTAAACGAGTTAACTGAGGTTAAATGTAATAAGAGAGCCATTTTGCAGGACCTGGTGGTAGTACTTTCACCGTATGCACCTCATATCTGCGAAGAGTTATGGGTGCTGCTGGGCAATACTGCCGGAACATTATCGTATGCCCCGTATCCGAAATTCAATGCGGCTTACCTGGTGGAAGATGAGTTTGCTTATCCCATCTCGATAAACGGCAAAACCAAAATGAACCTTAATATTTCATTAAGCCTTGAGCCGAAAGATATTGAAGCCTTTGTTTTAGCCAGTGCAGATGTACAGAAATATCTGGATGGTAAAGCGCCTAAAAAGATGATCGTAGTGAAAGGCAGAATAGTTAATATTGTGCTGTAAAATTTCGTTATAGTTTAATTATGATTTCGCTTGTGTATTTAGTACACGAGTATTGTCTTTTTAGTGTAATGAATTGATGACAGGCTATGTTTATAGCAAATTAATCCCCTTTTACGTGTAACATTTCAAGTATTTTCGCCTCCAATTAGAAAAATTACTGAAAATGAAACGTTTTTATATATTAATTGCAATTTTATGCTCTTTTGTCACTGCAAATGCGCAGTTTGGAGTCGGCGGAGGGGGATCATCAATAGTGGGGAAAATATCCGGTACGTTGATTGATTCGCTTACAAAAAAACCGATGGACTATGCATCTGTTGGATTATATCACAGCGGTGGTAAAAGCCCTATAACTGGGGTTATAACCGACGAAAAAGGAAATTTTAAATTGGACAACATACACCCGGGCAGTTATAAATTACTGATTACTTTTATCGGGTATCCCAATAAAACCATTGACCCTATAGTGACCACTGGTGAAAAACCCGACAAAAATCTGGGATCTATTTTGGTATCCCCGGGTGCAAAAGTATTGAAGGAGGTTGTTGTAGAGGGGCAGGCGGCATTGATAGAAAACAAAATTGATAAAATTGTTTACAATGCCGAAAAGGATATAACAGCAGCCGGTGGTACAGCAACAGATTTGCTTGGAAAAGTTCCATTGGTGGCAGTTGATATGAATGGCAACGTTTCTATTCGCGGTGACCAGAACGTTCGCGTGCTTATAAATGGTAAGCCATCGGGTGCAACATCCTCCAGCCTTTCCGACGTTTTAAAAGCAATACCCGCTGATCAGATCAAAAGTATCGAGGTAATTACTTCACCATCAGCGAAGTATGATGCCGAAGGTTCTGCCGGTATTATCAACATCATTACCAAGCAAAAAAATGTTTCGGGTGTGAGCGGATCAATAAGCGGCGGTATTGGTACGAGGCAGAATAATGGTAACGCCAATTTTAACTACAATAAAAACCGTTTTAATTTTTCAGCTAATTTGGGCGGAAATGCTTCATGGCCTCAAACATCGCTCACTGATTTCAAGCAACAGATTAGTAACGATACTATTCAAGCCTCGAGCGAAAGTAAAGGCACTAGTGTGCTCAAACGACATGCTGCCATAGGGTCGCTTACTGCGGGATACCAATTTAATAGTTTTAATAACATTACTTCGACCTTCAGGTTTAACCAGATTGAATTTAATACAACCGGTTCTACGACCACAACCGGAACAACAAACTATAGCAGCGATAACACCACCCACAACCAGATTGATGGTTTTGACTGGAGTTTAGATTATACTCATAAGTTTAAGAAGGAAGGGCATGAGATTGATCTGTCGACCCAATGGAGCCACAACGACGGTACAACCGATTATTCAAACTTGTATACTGCAATTTATCCAAGTGTTAAGAACAATATAGTTGGCGTTAATAACGAATACACGGTGCAGCTTGATTATACATTGCCTATTAATAAGGTTTTTAAACTCGAAGCCGGAGGTAAAACAATTTTCAGAAGAATAAGCAGTACTTCCGATTTCTATAATTTAGACAACACTGGTCAGTATGTGTTCAATCCTGCAAATTCTAACATCTATTATTATAATCAGGATGTTGTTGCCGGTTATTCAGTATTTACCATTACATTGCCAAAAAAATACACCGTACTTGCCGGTCTGAGGGATGAGAATACAGATATACATGGTGATCCGATTAATGACACTCAAAATTTACAGCCGTTTAGTCAGGACTACAATACCGTTGTGCCAAGCTTAACGGTACAAAAACAGCTTAATGCTTCACAAACAATTAAATTGGCCTATAGCAAACGTTTGACCCGGCCAAGTTTACAATACTTAAATCCATTTGTAAATGTAAGCAACGTACAGAACGGAACTGTTGGTGACCCTACTTTGCAGCCTGAAATATCCCAAACACTTGAGTTCGATTACAACAGTTTTATCAAAACATCCATATTAAATTTTTCAGTTTATTATAAACACACACAAAATTTGATTGAAGGTATTGCCGGACCGGGAACTTACACAGACATTAATGGTGTAGTACACTCTGCAACGATTACTCAATCTCAGAACATCGGTGATAACAACTCTTTTGGAGGCAGCTTTTTTGGTACGATAAATCCTTTTAAAGCCCTAACCATAATAGGCAACGTTAACGCCTTTACTTATAACCCCAATCCGAACGGTGCATTCAAAGATCAGCAAAGTCAGAATGGTACTTATATTCAATATGGCGGTTTCCTGAGAGGTACCCTAACATTGCCCGCTAATTATGTAGTTGAAGCATTTGCTTTTGGAAGCTCGGCACGCCATACCATCCAGGGTACTACACCAACGTTTAGTATTTTTGGAATAGGCGCAAAAAAACAATTTATGCAAAAGAAGATGTCTATTGGAATTAATGCCATCGATCCGTTTAATAAATACAAAAGTTTTGATAGCAAACTGTCGGGCCCTGGCTTTACGCAGTCCAGCAGTTTCCAATTACCTTTCCGCTCAATTGGCTTAACGTTTGGCTATAGCTTTGGTAAACTCACCTTCAGCAACCCGCAACAAAAGAAAGGTGTTAACAATGACGACATGAAACAAGGTGATCAGGGTGTTGGGGGCGGCGGTGGCACTCCAAGCGGCGGCGGCAGATAGTTTTCAATGTGCGAATGTGCGGATTTCAGATGTGCAAATGATCTGAAATCCGCACTTTTTTATTTAGTTATTTTTTTTGCAATATCAGCCGCCAAAACCATCTGCACATTTGCACATCCGAAATCTGCACATCTAACCAGCGTCTATATTAATCCCAATCTGTTTTAATAATATCGAGGCATTAAAGGTTTTACATTCACCGTGTTTTAGTTTATAATCGAATAACATTTCACCATCCTTAACCTGGATGTCGAAATAGAAATTGCGAACATAATCGGGGTAACTTTTTTCGAGCTCGGCAATCTGCAAATCATGCGTTGCAACCATGCCCACTGCATTTTTGCCGATTAGCTGTTTAATTACTGCTTTTGAACCAAGGTACTTATCGACCGAGTTTGTGCCGCGCAGCATCTCATCAATCAAAAAGAAAACCTTATTGTCCTTTTCTACTGCGGCGAGCAGCATTTGCAGTCGATCAAGCTCGGCTTTAAACGTAGAAGTACTTTCGTTTAAAGAATCTTTGATGCGCATGTAGCTGATAATGGTCATTACAGACACTTTCATCTTGATAGCACAAACCGGAGCGCCACAAAGCGCAAGAACAGTGTTGATGCCTGCGGTACGTAGGAAGGTGCTTTTTCCGGCCATATTTGAACCGGTGATAATATCTATTTTATGTGTATCATTAAGTTCGTAATCGTTTTCGATCCTTTTTTTTGTGTCGATAAGCGGATGGGCCAATCCATTAGCTGTTAAGGTATATCCGGCGCCCTCTGCGATTTCCGGAAAGCACCATTCGGGATAATTAATGTGCAAACTTGCCAGGCTTACCAGCGCCTCAAATTCGGCTATCACATCAAAAGCATCTCCCAGGTTTTGCTGGTTATCGCGTTTCCAGTTTTCAATGGCTATGATTTGCCGGATATCCCAAAGCAAAAAGAGATTTAAAACGAATCCCACTATAATATTCAGGTGATAATTAAGCTTGTTAATTAAGATAGAAAGCTCTTTTATCTTTTGAGAGGTACGCCCCGTTTCCAGTCTCTTAAGCAGACCAGCGCAATAGGCAGATTGCCATTTTTCGAGTTCAATTTTTTCAAAAGCAATAGCATAATTGTTTAACGTAGTTCCGATTTTCCCGGCAATGAGATCTGCTTTTTTAATATATAAGGTCTTTGAAAATATTATTCCCAAATTACCCAGGCCTATTAATACGGGAATAATCTTAAGAACAGGGTAAAAATAAGCCAGCAACATTGCCGCAAGTAGCACGAAGGGGGCAATCTTAGCGTAAACGCTTAGCCATTTCTCCCCCGGAAGGTTTAATGGTATACGGAGGTATTTAAAGAGATTTTGCAGCTGGTTTAACTCCTCTTTATTTGCAAACAGCAGCAGGGCTTGCATTTCGAGCTTCCAATCATTTTTAGCCGAAATTTCCTTTACCCCGTTTTGCCTTAGCAGAATAGTTTCTTTTCCGGCAGGAGCATCAAGCCAATTCGCAACCTTTAGGTTCCCGGTTGAAGTTGCCGAACGGTTTACCAATTGAAACAATGAAGCATAGCCGAAAATATCAAGGTCAGCACTATAATAGTGTTTCTCGCTGCTGAATTTTGTTCCGTTATTATAAATATTGTCGTTGTTTAATATACTCGCTATCTCATTTTCGTTTACAGTTTTGAGATTAAGAAAATATTGTTTTTGTCGCTCAAACTGCCCCTGCCGGGATACCAGCCACATAAAACCGAAGAGCAATACAACAAATGTCGTTGCCAAAATGGTAAAGTCATCACGGACAATAGCAAAGTAAACCGCCAAAATTATCAATGCAAAAATGACCAGCCTAAGCAGAGAATAAATATTAGCCAGTTTTTTATATTTATCTGCTTCTTGCTGGGCTAAGGTTATTCTTTGCCGGTAATCATTTATTATGTTCATTTTGTCGAAACGTTGTAAGGTTGAAATGTTGTAAAGTTGAAATGTTTTATTTTGATAGTTAGATAAATGATTGTCTTATAACATCGCATCCGCTTAACTTTACAACGTTACAACTTTACAACATTACAACAATGTAAAAACCTTACAACATTTCAACAACTTTACAATTACCATGAAAATCACTTTTATTACTGTTGGCAAAACTGAAGAGACCTGGTTAAAGGATGGCATAGAAAAGTATGTTAAGCGGTTAAAACATTATACCCGGCTGGTTATTGTTGAAATTGATGAATTAAAGAATACAAAGGCATTAACTCCGGAGCAGCAAAAGGCAAAAGAAGCGGAACTCATCCTAAAAAAAATATCACCGTTAGACCACGTCATCTTACTTGATGAAAACGGAATCGAGTTATCGTCGCAGCAATTCGCAGCTTATATCAATAAAAAAGCGCTGGGCTCGGTTGCCAACGTAGTGTTTGTGGTAGGAGGGCCTTATGGCTTTGATCAATCGGTTTATGAGCGGGCAAACGACAAATTATCCTTATCAGCCATGACCTTCTCCCACCAGATGGTACGTCTGTTTTTTGTTGAACAGCTGTACCGTGCATTTACCATTATAAAAGGCGAACCTTATCATCACCAATAATCTTGTTCGTGAAAAATAAATTTTCATTATATCACCTCCCGTAAGAACGCTTTGTAAAATCGAGGATTGATTTGGCATCGGTTGGTTTTATTTGGCTTAAAATAGTTAAATTTGCAGCATGTCAGCAGGTCACGATCATTCACATCATCACCACCATCATGATCATGCCCCAAAGCTTGATCATCTTAACACCGCTTTTATAGTAGGTATCATTTTAAATTCGGCCTTTGTAATTATTGAGGTAATTGCCGGGTTAGCTACACATTCGTTATCGTTGCTAACCGATGCAGGCCATAACCTTAGCGATGTTGCGGGATTAGCCCTCGCGTTGCTTGCATTTAAACTAACACGTGTAAACCCGACTAATAAATACACTTACGGCTATAAGCGTTCGACTATCATTGTGTCTTTTTTTAACGCGCTTATCCTGTTTGTTGCCGTTGGCTTTATAGGGTACGAAGCCATAATGCGCTTTATTAAACAGGAAGAAGTTAATGGCGGCACAATGGCCTGGGTGGCACTGATAGGCATAGGCATAAACGGATTTACTGCGTGGCTATTTGTAAAAGATAAAGACAGGGACCTGAATGTGAAAGGGGCTTATCTCCACATGGCAGTTGATGCGATAGTATCCCTGGGCGTGGTTATATCTGGTATTATTATCTATTTTACCAAGCAGTATTGGATTGACAGTGCGGTAAGTTTAATTATAGCCCTTGTAATTTTAAAAGGTACCTGGAGTCTGTTGGGCGATAGTTTAAGGCTGGAAATGGATGGAGTTCCGAAAGAAATGAACCTTGATAAAATTAAAGCAGAGCTTTTAAAGGGTAAAGGGGTTCTTGATGTGCACCACATGCACGTTTGGGCTTTGAGCACTACCGATAACGCATTAACCGCTCACCTGGTAATTGATCCTGATTATGTTTCGTCTTTTGATGACATAAAACACGATTTACGACACCGGTTAGAACATTTGGACATCAGCCACAGCACTTTTGAACCCGAGTTCAGTGATGTGGAGTGTAAGCAGCAGGATTGTTAAGTGAGGTAAATTTGCACCAATTTGTCATTGCGAGGTACGAAGCAATCTCTTCGCTCTGCATGACCGCTCTGTAAAGCATGCGATTGCTTCGTGCCTTACAGCAATGACAAGTGGAATTTACGCCTTTTTAGCAGTCGGTTTTTTTGCCTTTGGCTTTGCAGGAGCAGCGTCTTCTTCAGCAGCCTTCGCTGGCTTCGCAGATGCTTTCTTTTCAGTTGATTCTTCTTTGACAGCTGTTTTTGCTTTGGCAGGAGCTTCTTTAGCTACCGGAGTTTCTTCAACGACCGGGGTTTCTTCGGCAGCGGCTGCGCCTGGCTCTTCTTCACTAAAAAGCGGAAGATCTTTAAGTACCTGGTACCAGGTAATTATCTTCTTCATATCCGAAGCATAAACCTTTTCTTCGTCATGATCGGGCGCTACTTCTCTGAAAAGTTCTCTAAGTTTTTTGCCATCAGCTTTTGCGTCAGGTATGCTTTTAGCACTTTTCATGCGTTCAAACACGTTAACCAGTTTAATATCATCGTCAAGCCCGAAAATGGTGATCTCGTTCAATGCCGCAATTTTAGCTGTTGAAATGTTTGCAACAAGCTTTGTCTTATTGGCGTCCAGACTTTCTAAAATATAACCAGTTTTATTTTGCGCCAAAGCCTTCCACAATCCCGGCTTTCCCGATACGGCTACTATTCCTAATAAATTCATTTTTTATGGTGTCAGTTGTGAATTGTGAGTAGTGAGTGGTTCAGAAACTACTCACCATTCACGCCTCACTAATCTTCTAAAACTTCTATTCCTAAAATTTTGTCGCCTCTTTCTATGGCGTCAACTACATCAATGTTTTCAATCACTTTGCCAAAAACGGTATGGTTCCTGTCTAAGTGCGCAGTATTTGCGCGGTTATGGCAGATAAAAAACTGAGAACCGCCGGTATTGCGTCCTGCGTGGGCCATTGAAAGCACGCCACGGTCGTGGTATTGATTTTCGCCGGTTAATTCACAATCAATTTTGTAACCCGGACCACCCGCACCCGTGCCGGTCGGGTCACCGCCCTGTACCATAAAATTAGGAATAACGCGGTGAAAAATCACATTATTATAAAATCCTGATTTTGCCAATTTCTTAAAATTCGCAACAGTATTGGGGGCATCCTTATCATAAAATTCAACGGTCATGTCGCCCTTTTCGGTTTTAATAATTGCTTTGCTCATTTTTTTAATTTAAAGGAAAGCAAAGGTAGAAAAAAAGGTGAAAGGAGAAAGAGGTGAAAGGTAAAAGGTTAAAGCAGAAAGGTAAAAGAAAAAGGCACAAGGTAAATAGCGTATTATACAAAATCGCGAACCAAATTCTCCAGTTTAGATTTTATCTCCATTTCAGAAGCATCCAAACAAATTATCGAATTAATAATCTCCGGATCGTTGTACGCGGCGAAAATTGCAAACCAGGTAGCTTCACTAAAATCAATATCCCAAGTTGTCATAATTACATCGTATGGCGGTAAGTGATGGTTATCAACATCTACTTCACGATAAGCAATCTCATCATCAATCATATCATGTAACAATTTCGATTGTTCGCCAGCGCAGCATATATAACAGACATTTTTATCTATTGCTTTGCGTGATATTTCGGCCAGAATTGCTTTTTCTTTGCCTTCGCTAACGACTAGTAGCAGCCAATTTTTATCGGGAAACGACTTCGTCCAATTCACATCAAGGCCATGTCGTTGGTATATTAATTTTCTATTATTATATATTCCCAGCTCTTCCATTACATTAATCGTTTAAAAGGTAATCAGTATGGAATAACAGAGTAAACTATTACCAGTTTATTCTGAAAATAAAGCAATTCAACCATCTTTCACCCTTCGTCTTTTATCTCCGCCCTTATCTCACTTCGACGGTTTTCACCTCCTTAATATCCGCCGAAGAACTCCCGATCATCAATTGAACCGGTTCTTTTTCAACAACAAAGCTTTTCTTAGTAACATCCCAATAAGCAAGTGACGATGCAGGTAATTTTAATTTAACAGTTTGTGTCTCACCTGCATTCAGGGTGATGCGTTTAAAGCCTTTCAGTTCTTTTTCGGGCCGCTCAACTTTCGATTTCAGGTGCTTAACATATAGTTGCACCACTTCGTCGCCGGCACGACTGCCTGTATTTTTTACGTCAACACTAACCGTTACTTCACCGGTTTTGTCCATTTTATCAGCGCCGGTGGTCATGTTACTGTATTGAAACGTAGTATAGCTTAAGCCAAACCCGAACGGATAAAGCGGTTTGCCTTTAAAGTACATATAAGTGCGGCCATGCCTGATGTTGTAATCCATCATTGGTGGTACCTGCGATAATGAGTCGGGCCAGGTTTGTACCAGTTTTCCGCCCGGGTTAATATCACCAAACAAAGCATCGGCTAAAGCATTGCCCTGCTCCTGGCTGCAATGAGTGATGTGAACAATGGCCGGAATACTGTCCTGTTCCCAGTTAATGGTATACGGGAAATT
>DASXMZ010000518.1:0-1510 GCA_036495385.1 Mucilaginibacter sp.
CTGGGCTCTTGCTTTTTATCTTTCGGACTTTCCAGACATTCAGACTTTCCCGACTACGTTAGTTTCAAAATCTCTTTTATATCGCCAATAATCTTATTTGCTAAATTATTGGCTACAGTTTCTGAGTTACCTTCCGAGTAAATACGAATAATAGGCTCAGTATTTGACCGGCGCAAATGTACCCATTCTTTGTCAAATTCTATTTTTAAGCCGTCAATTGTAGTATGAGGCTGTTTTTTGTATTTTTCTTTAACCTTAATCAGCAGCGCATCGATATCCATTTCGGGTGTAAGTGTTATTTTATTTTTCGAAATAAAATAGCCAGGGTAAGTGCTTCTTAATATGGAAACTGATTTACCAAATTTAGCGAGGTGGGTAAGGAACAAAGCAATTCCAACCAGGGCATCCCTGCCGTAATGTAGTTCGGGGTAAATGATACCTCCGTTGCCTTCGCCGCCTATTACGGCATTCACTTCCTTCATTTTGGTCACCACGTTTACCTCGCCCACCGCAGCCGCGTGGTACTCATTTCCAACTTTTTCGGTAACATCGCGTAAAGCACGGGTCGACGAAAGGTTTGATACTGTATCGCCTTTTGTGTGTTTTAAAACATAGTCAGCAACTGCCACCAACGTGTACTCCTCACCAAACATACTGCCGTCTTCACAAACAAAGCATAGTCGGTCAACATCCGGATCTACTGCAATACCTAAATCAGCATTTTTTCTCAAAACTTCTTTTGAAAGGGCGATAAGATTTTCGGGTAGCGGTTCTGGGTTATGCTGAAAATTACCGTCCGGCTCACAATACAATTTATAAACTGTTTTTACCCTCAAAGCAGTTAATAACGCCGGTACAAATATCCCGCCTGTTGAATTTACGCAATCAATAACTATTTTAAAATCGGCCCTTGCAATGGCATCTCTATCAACCAAAGGCAACGCTAATATTTTGTCGATGTGTTTTTTCAAATAATTATCGCTACTGTCTATTATTCCCAGGTCATTTACATCAGCATATTTAAAATCACTGCTTTCCGCAATATCCAGCACCTCTTTACCCTCGACGTCGTTTATAAATTCACCGTCGGCATTTAATAATTTAAGCGCGTTCCATTGTTTGGGGTTGTGACTGGCGGTGAGTATAATTCCACCTGCCGCCTTCTCAGCCGGAACAGCCACCTCCACAGTTGGCGTTGTGGAAAGACCCAGATCGATCACGTTTATACCCAGGCCTTGCAACGTGCCTATTACCAGGCTGTTTATCATGCTGCCCGAAATACGCGCATCGCGACCCAAAACTATTTTCTTTATTCCTGTTTTCTTAACAGCCCATGTTCCGTATGCAGAAGTAAATTTTACAACATCCAAAGGTGTTAAACCCTCGCCAACTGTACCGCCAATAGTACCTCTTATGCCCGAAATTGATTTTATTAATGTCAATGTGTAAATGTTTTAAAGCAAAAATAAAACATTTAAGCAAAGCAAAGCATATAAGCGGCATTGTTTTA
>DASXMZ010000519.1:0-1544 GCA_036495385.1 Mucilaginibacter sp.
GGTGCTTTACGCACCGCCCGCAGAAGTAAACTTTAATGGGCAAAAAGAATAATACATTACGCACAAACCAGCTTCGTTTAACCTTGTAATGATATGCTGTTGAGCATATGTAACATCTAAGTACAGGTTTTACCATAAGATGCGGACTCCCGGCACCGTTCAACTCCTTCATGATAGTTATATTTTCCATAATAAATAGATAAATGGCCATATATCCGCTGTTAAAAAAAGCAGATAATACGAAAGTACACTACAATGGCAATTCGTGTAAATACCATGTAGTTTGTATTTTTCAAATAAATATGGCTTTTAAACCTACTTGAAAACAGACGGACATAATTGACATTGCTGGGTCAGCAAACCAATTGGTTTAGGTATTTGATGAATAATTGAGCATTTGGATTGGCGGTTGGGCCTATGGACGATTAATTATTCGCTATATTTCTTCAACAGGTCTTCAACGGGTATTCCGTTTATTTTCATGCCGCTTAGGTTACAATTGCTGATATTCAAATTACCGAGGTTACAGTCGTGGATATTAACATTGGCGAGGTTACAATTGGTAATTGCGCTACCTTCAAAGTTACAGTTTTCAAATTTCAGGGGACGCTGTTTGGCATTAGGATCGTACATCGGGTGCCCCTTTGGCGGCATGCCGATATTGTGAATATAAGCTCCTCCTAACTGCGCACCTTCAATTTCAAGATCACTCAGGTTAGCGTTCGTAATTTTTACATTTTGGGCGCTTACATCTTCAAAGCTCGAGCTGTCAATCATCGCCTGTTTTACCGTGATTATTTTTTTTGCCGCGGCTATCTGAATAAGTTCATTATTATTTTCCATATACAACCTGTTTTACGATCAAATTTAATACTGAAATAGCTATCTGGCAATAGGCGACCATGCCATAATCGGGGTGGATTTGCGCCAATTTCCACCCAAAAAAAGATACCGTTGGTATTATCATTTAATAGCGTATATTTTTAATATTAATTAAAAAAATAGACGCCAGATCATTGATAATCAATATTCAATCTTTTTTATTAAATTTCCGCAAATCAACTTAACCTGGCATAGCCCGCAATTAAATTTAATTTCAGTCACCAGCCCGTGTTGGTTCTTTTTAAAAAGTACCGTTAAATACGATGAAATAATCAATTTACCATTATCAACCCTGACCGGATAAAGGAAACCGGGTTTGGAGTTTATTGTTTCGTCACCAATTAAGTAACTTATAGTTAATAAATATGTTGATCGTTAAACGTTGTTCTTACACTATGATTGCGGCGGCCATGGTGGCTGCTTTGGTATCCTGTAATAGTACCTTTAATACCAATATCTCCCCGCCTTCGGTGAGCAATGCGCAACCGGACGTACAGCCTCTGGAGTTTAGCAAACCTCAAAAAATAGCCTGGGCCGGGGTTAAGGCGGAGCCCGTGCGGCTGGCATCGACAAAACTCGCCTGGAATAAACTTCCCGAACAAGCTGATGATACAACCGGTTTCAAACCGTTTAAATACCCGGTGCAGGAAACGAAATTCGAC
>DASXMZ010000520.1:0-2781 GCA_036495385.1 Mucilaginibacter sp.
GCCGTTTTATGTGGCGTTAGCTCAATTTATTTGGGCGGCGATTATAAATTTTATTTGCCCGGAACAAAGCTCATTTTGTTTGAAACTATATCCATATTTACCATCCCATTAATGATATTAGCTGTATTGACAAATATCACAGCATTTAAGAGATTGATGGATGCGAAAAAATCCCTTTTAGAACAACAGTAACCGGGATTGATAATATGGTTGATGGTTAGTAGGATTTTGCTGCGTATTATCATATATTCGTAACAAATGATTAAAATTATTAAAAAATTGCCAAATCTTTGTTAAAATTGAGGCGTAATTCTTTAATTTATAAATCGCAGATGGGGCGTAGGTTAAATTTCGGGTATTGACGGAGAATTATTGTGTTTTAGATCGCAACGGGCTATGAAAAAAAAATATGTTTCCAATTCACAGGAATCTGTGAGAATGTTTAAAAGTGACTTTTTAGAAGGTCTATCCAAGGTTCATTTTACCGTGCCGCTATATATTTTTGTACCGGTTATTTTGTTTTGCATTTATAAAGCTTTCTTTCAGCATCCAATAGGGCTGTTCACCTTCGCTGAACTATTCTTTATCGGCCTTTTTGTTTGGACATTTGTTGAGTATGTAATGCACAGGTTTTTGTTTCATTATATGCCCGACAAACCATGGGCATTGCGACTTCACTTTATATTCCACGGTGTGCACCATGATTATCCCAGCGATGCCAAACGACTGGTGTTGCCACCATCAGTAAGCATTCCGTTAGCAACCGGTTTTTATTTTTTATTCAATGCCTTTTTACCTGCTTATTATGTCTTCGGCTTCTTTCCGGGTTTTATACTTGGTTATTTAATTTATGACATATCGCACTATGCCATACACCACTTTAACTTTAAGGGAGATATCTGGAAAAAAATTAAACAACACCACATGCTGCATCATTACCAGGACCCTGAAAAGGGATATGGCGTAAGCTCCCCGCTTTGGGATAAGGTTTTCAGATCTGATTTTATAAAAAAATAGAGTGGGTGATGTTTCGAATGGCAGCCATCGTATAACTGCGCTGTCAATAGTTCTTGCTTTATTATTTTCATTAGCTTATTTGCTCCTCTCCTACTGGCTCATCGGTTTTGATGGCGACCAAGTGGTTCTGGTGGGGATGATTCTTGTTTTGTACTTCGCCTCTTCCATTACACGCAAGTTTTTCTTAGGTTTTGCAGTATTTGGGGTCTATTGGGTCATCTTCGACTATATGAAGGCTTTTCCAAATTACAAGTACAATCCCGTACACATCGCCGATCTTTATAATTTCGAAAAACACTTCTTTGGCATAAATTTTAATTCAAAAATACTGACGCCAAACGAGTATTTGCGCACAACCGGAAGTACTTTTTTAGATGTGCTGTGCGGTATATTTTACCTTTGCTGGATCCCCGTGCCTATGGGATTTGGTGTTTATTTATTCTTCACGAGAAGGGAGCAATATCTTCATTTTGGGCTCACTTTTCTTTTAATAAACTTAATTGGCTTTGTCATCTACTATCTTTTTCCGGCGGCACCACCCTGGTATGTTGAATTGTATGGATTTAAATTTTACCCTCATACCCACGAAGGAATTGCGGGTCTCTCAAAGTTCGATGATTACTTTCATACGGGAGTTTTTAAATCTATCTACTCAAAAGGCTCTAACGTGTTTGCAGCTATGCCGTCGCTGCACTCAGCCTATCCCGTCGTCGTTTTTTATTACAGCATAAAAAATCGCCTGGGCTTTGTAAGCGTTATTCTTGCAGCAGTTATGATTGGAATTTGGTTTACCGCTGTTTACACCAGTCATCATTACCTGGTTGACGTCCTGGCGGGGATAACCTGCGCCATAACCGGCATTTCGATTTTTAACGTCTTAAACAAGCGAGTAAGATTTTTCCGGGACTTTGTTGATGGATACGCAAAAATTATTGAATAGTTTTTTAATTACCACACAGTTTCGCTTAAGATATTTGCGGGTGTCAGTATTAAATAACACGCTACATATTCTCAAATACCTCATTATCAAATTAATATAAATTATTTGCCATAATAAAAAACCCATTTGCTATAAAGAACAATAAAGGGCACGCTATTTGTACATACAAAGCGATTTGATTCTTGATTGCTAAATAGCTTATGAAGAGAACATTAACCCTCTTAATTTTATTATTTGCTTTTCTCAGGCTATTAGCAGCGACGGGTAATATCGATACGATTAATCTATCAGCAACCAATGTTTTAAATAACGGGGATTTACCTTTGCTTGTACTTCATCCGGAAAAGCTATTGGTATGGACAAAATCTAATAATATCGAGAATCTGGAACCTGTAATCTCTCCTTTTATTACAAATGTTTTAAAAGACGGAGATTTACCCTTGCTTGTACTCCACCCGGAAAAGTTAATGGTTTGGACAAAGTCGAATCATTCGGAAAGTATCGACCAGTCTATTCCTCCAGCCGCTATTAATAATGTTTTAAACAAAGGGGATTTACTATTGCTTATACTCCACCCGGAAAAGTTTATCGTTTGGACAAAGTTAAATAGCGTTGACAGTCCGGAACCGATAATCTCTCCCTTTATTGCCAATGTTTTAAGCAGCCGTGATTTACCCCTGCTTGTACTTCACCCGGAAAAGTTAATAGCTTGTATAACGTTTAATCGGACTGAGGATTCGGAACTGTCAATCTCTCCCTTTATTGCCAACGTTTCGAACACAACAGACTTACCCCTGCTTATACTCCGCCCTGAAAAGTTAGTG
>DASXMZ010000521.1:0-3367 GCA_036495385.1 Mucilaginibacter sp.
TTCTGCGTCGGTTAAAACAGACGTAATAGCTTTGGTCAATCCTCAATATTGCCTTCGGGAATCTTGTTAGCTTTTGAAAACGGGGATATCCTTGCAGCATAAAGGATTTCATCTACATAAGCGTTGCCAATACCCCGAACAACCTTTCCATCCGTCAAAACGCTTTTTATAGCGCGCGAAAGACCTTTCAACGCTTTATATAAATAGTCATCCGGCATATTCATAGCGTCGGGCACATTTGATACCGGCGGATCGAGTGTTAATGTTACCGCCTTTTGAAAATCTGTAATGGCTAAGCCGGTGCCGTCGTTAAATATAAGTTCAGCGATTGTAAACTTGTTTTCATTCTTACCCTCATACCAGTACATTGTTCCATGCAATATCAAATGAAGGCTTAGTACATGCTCGTTTTCGAATCCAAAATGTATTTCCTTGCCTTCCCTGGTTACTGATGTATTTGTTGCCCGTCGAGCGCTTCTTTTATAACTGATTCCGGCACTTTCAGTTTCCTTGGAATCACTACCTTGATCTGGGTGAGTTGCTTACCTTCCAGGCGCTTGCCGAGGTTTCTACTGAATATATTTAAGTCTGGTATTTCCGGCATAACTTCTAATACTTATTTATTTTATTTGTATTGACTCTCTATCCTGTAACCGATCTCTGCAATAGTATCATCTGGTAAAATCACGCCTGACGCTTGAATCCACGTCCAATCTTCAGTATGCTCAACAGAAGCCATCCACCGGCCATCAAATACTACATCGTACGACATAAGGACGCGATTTTGTTGAACCCAGATTACTTTATAAGTCGCGGAAGATTGATCGATTTTAAAAGTAATGGACTTGCGCCACTCGGAGATGATAAACAGGTAACCTCTTTAATGAGAGACAATACTGCATTTTGAACTTCGTCAACAATAGACCAATCCTTATCCAGATAAATATCAGTAGTTCGTTTGCCCTGATCGACATGATTTAATGCCAACGCCACATCGTCTTTTGACTTGCGGCATTTATTTCGGGCCAAATTACCAAATGTATGTCTCGCCCAATAAAACGTTAAATCATTTACTCCGATTAATCTACCAACATCTTTTAAACCTATGTTTACAGCTTTGTTTAAATTCCCTATTTCAGCGTATTGTTCTTGAAGTGTATTTTTGTACTTGTTAATTTCAGATAAGGCGCAATCTGGCACGTTTAGACAAATAAAAGCCCTGTCTTTTCGTTTTCCCCTGGTTTTTGATCGGTAATAGGAAAGGCGGCCTGCTACAATTTTAAAACCGCAATTATAGATGTCTACGGCGTTCATGCCACACAGATAAAACGACAACATAAAAAGATCACGGGATAACTCTGCCCGGCTTTTCGGTTTCAGTACTAAATTTTTAATAAGCAGCATTTGTTCAACTGACAAATTTCTCTTTCTTGTTTCCGGTAGTTGGGTCAATTTATATTCTTTAAATGGATTATATGGTAACGGTACGATTCCTAGTGATGGTTTATTGTAGTATTGTTGAGCTGCCGTAAAAAGGCCCTTAAAATCCCTTAGATAATTGTGTACGCCTGCATCGGAAAGACCTTTTGATTCCGTAGTCACTTCTTTGCCTTTTTGATTAATTCGCTTAAGCGTTCTCGGCTTTCTTAGAAACCGTTCATAAGTCAATAAAAAAGCAGGGGTAATCTCTTCAGCATGCAGTCCTCTTCCTGCAAGGAAATCAATCAAGCTGTTTCTTACAGTCCGATAAGAGGATGCGCTTTTTTTGCGGCCTTCGGATTCGAGGAAATCAACATGAATTTGACCGAAAGTAATCAAGTCCACTTTTTCGTTCTTTCTTAACAAATAAGCTTTAAGATCATCAGCAGCCATTTGATCTACTTTAGCGCCAAGCTGCGAAACAGCTTCCCTATAATCATCGAGTAGAGCATGCAAAATACGATTGAGGAAAGCATCCTTAATTCTTAAGCTTTTGTCAAGCTTCCTTTCTGTAACATAATGTTCGGTGTCAATAAAGACCCGTTTTGTGTTATGATGTATACACACCTTAACGTTGTAAGTACCATCCGCTTTTTTGTGGTGCTTATATACCTTAGCGCTTAAAGTAGCCATATCCTGTAAATTGCCACGAAAAGACTGTTACGTATTTGTTACGTTTTTTCGTGAAGTTCAACAAAAAACCCTGCGAAACTGAAATATGGAAGTGCTGACCTCGTGGAAGTCGACCATTGCAAAAACCAGGTTTTTACAGTGGAAAAGGTCATTTTTAAACAGAAAAAGCCTTACGGACACGTAAGGCTTTTTGCTCCTGAGGCTGGGCTCGAACCAGCGACCCTCTGATTAACAGTCAGATGCTCTAACCGGCTGAGCTACTCAGGAATCATTTTCCGGTTTGGAGTGTGCAAAAGTATGAATTTTGGGTTAATTTAAAAATGTTTGTTCGAAAAAAATCAAATATTTTAGTTCAAAAATGTACAAATATTTGATTTTAAATAAGTTAACCATTAACAATATCGCTTAAAATTGAATTTAGGATAATCCTGGCGATCTGAATTTTTAAGGGTATTTCCAATTAGTGTGCTTTAAAAGATGATTTCTAAGCTAATTTCACAATCTTTGCCGCAAATATTTAAAAAAGATGAGCTTAGTTGTTATCGGCACTGTGGCCTTTGATGCCATTGAAACACCATTTGGTAAAACAGATAAAATTGTTGGCGGCGCCGCGACGTACGCGAGTCTGGCGGCAAGTTATTTTTATGATAAGGTAAAAATTGTTGCCGTAGTTGGCGATGATTTCCCGCAAAGTGAAATTGAAGACCTTAACCGCCATCATGTTGATACCGAAGGCCTGCAAATTAAAAAAGGCGAAAAATCTTTTTTTTGGGCAGGTAAATATCATAACGATATGAACAGCCGCGACACCCTGGTAACCGACCTTAATGTGCTTGCTGATTTTGATCCTATCATTCCTGCTTCGTATCAGGATTGCGAATACCTGATGCTTGGTAACTTAACGCCACAGGTACAACAAACCGTTATAAAACGTTTGAAAAAACGTCCGAAACTTATTGTAATGGATACCATGAATTTCTGGATGGACATTGCACTGGATGATCTGTTGGAAACCATAAAGATGGTGGATGTATTAACTATTAATGACGCCGAGGCACGCCAGCTATCGGGTGAATATTCTTTAGTGAAGGCAGCCCGTAAAATTTTAACAATGGGTCCTAAATATTTGATCATAAAAAAAGGAGAACACGGCGCCCTGCTTTTTAACGAAGATAAAATATTTGCAGCCCCCGCCCTTCCCTTAGCGGATGTATTTGACCCTACAGGGGCGGGCGATACCTTTGCGGGAGGTTTT
>DASXMZ010000522.1:0-2593 GCA_036495385.1 Mucilaginibacter sp.
ATTGTAATTTCAGGTCCAACCGCCGTTGGCAAAACGGCCGCAGCAATTCAATTGGCAAATTATTATAAAACAGTTATTGTTTCGGCCGATTCCCGACAATTCTATCGCGAAATTTCTATTGGTACAGCTAAGCCAACTGAAGAAGAACTGGCAGCGGTAAAACATTATTTTATCGATTCACATTCCATAACAGAACCTTTTACCGCGGGTGATTATGAAAAACAGTGCCTTGAATTGCTGCACGATCTTTTCAAAATCTATGATAAAGTAATATTGGTTGGTGGTTCCGGATTATTTATCCGGGCTGTTTGTGAAGGATTCGATGAATTTCCTGACTCAAAACCAGGTGTAAGGGATAAGTTAAATAAGGAATTTGAAGAACATGGCATAAGTCTGTTACAAGAAAAATTAAAAACTGTCGACCTTCAATATTATCAACAAGTTGATCTGAATAATCCCCAGCGCGTGATCAGGGCGCTTGAAGTGTTTGAAAGCATGGGCATCCCTTATTCGTCTTACCGGAAAGCGGCATCGAATAACCGCCCCTTCAGGACCTTAAAAATAGGCTTGAATTTGCCCAGGGATGTTTTATATCAAAGAATTAATCATCGCGTTGATTTAATGATCCAAGATGGCTTGCTTGATGAGGTAAAAGCGTTAATACCGTATCGCCATTTAAACTCCCTCAATACTGTTGGATATAGTGAATTGTTTGATTATTTTGAAGGAAAAGCCGACCTTGATACCGCTATCAATTTAATTAAACAAAATACCAGGCGCTTTGCTAAACGACAGCTCACCTGGTTTAGGAAGGACAAGGAAATAAAGTGGGTTGTTGCTGACAAAAATGATTTGGTCAATGATATGATTTCATTGACCAGCTAATCTTTGTCACTTTGACAAGCAATCAGCATTTTTAATTTAGTCCAGAACTTTAGCCTAATAAAGTTTGTAAATAAGCCCCATAACCGCTTTTAATATATTTTGTTACCAACAACCTTAACTGGTCATCATCAATAAATCCCATCCGGTAAGCAACTTCCTCAATACATCCAATTTTCGTGGCCTGTCGTTTTTCAATTACTCTTACATATTCAGTAGCATCGCTCAATGAATCGAACGTCCCGGTATCCAGCCAGGCCGTTCCCCGATCCATTACACCTACATGTAATTCCCCGTGTTCAAGATAAAATTTATTTACATCAGTAATTTCGTATTCACCACGGGGGGATGGCTGTAAATCCTTCGCAATCCGTATTACCTTATTATCATAAAAATATAGACCAGGGACCGCAAAGCTTGATTTGGGTTTAGCCGGCTTTTCTTCGATGGATAAAGCCTTAAACTCTTTATCAAATTCAACAACACCGTACCGCTCTGGGTCGGCTACCGGATATGCGAAAATAGCGGCGCCTTCAACATTATTAAAACTACGGATCAACTGGCTAAACCCGCTTCCGTAAAATATATTGTCGCCAAGTATTAGTGCTACTTTGTCTTTTCCTATAAACTCCTCTCCTATTACAAAGGCCTGTGCAAGCCCGTTCGGTTTTTCCTGTATAGCATATTCGAAAGTACATCCCAATTCACTTCCATCACCAAGCAGGCGTTTAAAACTTTCGTTATCCTCTGGAGTTGTAATTATTAATATTTCGCGAATATCAGCCAACATTAGCACCGATAATGGGTAGTAGATCATTGGTTTATCGTAAATAGGCATTAACTGCTTACTTATTGCCCGGGTTATTGGGTAAAGCCTCGTTCCTGAGCCGCCAGCCAAAATTATTCCTTTCATTCAGTGTAGTTATTTAATTCTTTAAGCCTGCCTATACATTTTGTCAAACTGTCCCTCCAATAAGGGATTTCCATTTGAAATGTCCTTTTTATTTTGCTTTTATCCATCACCGAATAAGCCGGACGTAAAGCTCTCGTCTTATACTCCGAAGTCTTTATTGGGAAAGCTTTTACAACAGTACCGGCAATATCAAAAATTGATTTGGCAAAATCATACCACGATGCCACACCCTCGTTACTGTAATGATATATGCCATATGCTTCACTTCTACTTTCGATAATTCGCAGTATGCACGAAGCAAGGTCAAAAGCATAAGTAGGTGTACCAACCTGGTCAGCTACGATACTCAGTTGTTCTTTCTCAGCGCCGAGTCTTAGCATCGTTTTAACAAAGTTGTTACCATATTCTGAATAAAGCCAACCTGTACGGATAATGAAATATTTTTCCATTAAAGCTTCAACCGCTCTTTCACCGTCCAGCTTTGATTGACCGTAAACATTAACAGGAAATGTCTCGCTATCCTCGCCTCTTGGAGTCGAAATATCCCCCTTAAACACAAAATCTGTAGACACATGAAAAAGTGTTGAGCCATATTGCGAGCATAAAATGCTTAAATTCTCAACACCGGTTTTATTAACCTTAAAAGCTATTTCCTGCTCGTCCTCGGCCTTATCAACCGCCGTGTAGGCCGCACAATTTATACAAAAGGATGGCTTATATTTTTCAAATATCGTTTTTAATGCCCCAACATCCAGTATATTGGCTTCGGCCTCTGATGGGAAATGTATCGATTTCATA
>DASXMZ010000523.1:0-8267 GCA_036495385.1 Mucilaginibacter sp.
CTTGGAGAAGAACACAGCCCTAAGGACGATTACAAATATAAAGTCGCCTGGTTAGTGGCCGCGTTAACTAAAGGTTCACAAATTTTAGATCCTAAGTGGTTTTCATTTAGTGGATTATCAGACCCCTATCTTACCGGTGACTTTGAATGGAGTTCGTTAATTGAGAATTTTATTTGGAAACAATATGATTATGTACTGAGAAAAAATGTTGACGTACCTTCAAAAAGGAAAATAATTCGTATCAATTTTGGAGAGAAGCAAAAAAAGGCATCTGCTTTTAAAACCGTATTGAATAAATTAATTCCAACCCAAAATGAACCTGAACATTCAATTTATGATTGTACTGAACTGAAATTTGAATATATTTCGGCGGAACATAATGATATAAAACGTCTGCTTTATTTAAATCCTCATCGTCCTGAAATTCTCCTCGCTCATACCATTAACAAGTGCTTAAAATACATTGATTTTTCAAGTGAGAATGATAGAAAAATGATCATTTATACGCTTGAAACCTTATTAACTTTAAATCATCAATACGATACCATTGCCCATTTATTCATTGCCTCATGCATGATTAGCAGTGATAAAACTGTTAGAACTTACGCCGCCGAATTATGGATTAAGGGTGTAATGGAAGAAACAATAGATAGCAGCATTGTTGGCGAAATAATTGGTAAGCATGAGCAAATTGAACTTGCTCCGTTAAAACGTTTTACTGATCTGGTCATTTCAAATATGTTTCAGATATCGCAAAAACATAATAAGAGGTTAGAAGACGTATTAACTAAGTGCATTGGCCAAATGAGTGATAAACCCATTAATGGCACCAAGAAGTTGTTGGAGATTTATGCAGAAGTTTTATCAATCAACAAAAGTAAAGTCGAAAATGTAGATACTCTTGACCGACTGAGTAGTTGGGAATCTACTGAGTCATTAAAAAGAGTTATTTTAAAAATAGGAGAGTTTATAGCATAGTAACCGATCATAGTCTTTTCCTCCGTTCAAGCTTTTGGTCGGTGTTTTTGCCGCATCATTACCAGGATTAAATAGTCATAGGTATAAGTCAAACTGTGAACTAAAAATAGTAATCTAACTGGTTTGGTGAAAACACCGGTTAGAAGCAAAATGTCATAAAAGCCCCCTTACATTGGCCTTTTATCCCCTCGTTATTTCGGATTATATGTGGTAACTTTATCACAGTGAAACTCATTATTTGAGTTCTAAACTCACCATTATGACTAATTTAATCAGTTTGCCAAAAAAATGCCGGGAGGTTTTTTTGCTCCTGGTTGTCGTATTGATATTTACCCAGGGCTTGTTGTTGCCTAATCGGTGTTTTTCCCAAAAGTCGGAGGATTGGAAGCTTGAAAAAATGCCGGCCGATCTGGAGAAGGACTATGCCTTAAGCGCATTACCTCCTCATCTGCGGAAAGGGGCAACCGTTTATTTATTAGATCCTGCAAAAGGCTATTATGTGGTTCAAAAGGGAACTAACGGGTTTGTTTGTTATATTGAAAGAACAGAATGGGAGTGGGGGGAATTCAGGAAGGACCTTACCATGCCAATTAGCTTCGATGCCGAAGGCTCCAGCAAAATTTTCCCGGTGGCCCGGGATGTGGCGGCGATGAGGGCATCCGGAAAATTTACAGCCCGGCAAGTCAAAGATTCGGTGATAGCCCGTATCAAAAAAGGCATTTACAAGGCACCGGCACGACCCGGTGTCTCGTATATGTTGGCTCCTGTGATGCGCGGATATCCGGGCATGCCGGATAAGAATGAGATCATGACCATGAGCATGCCCCATTACATGTTTTATGCGCCCTATTTAAATAACGCCGACGTGGGTGGCGATATAACAGTGGGGCTCTTTGTAAGTAACCCGGATAATACTGTGCTGGGAGAAAAAAAGGGGCCGTATGGATATATCATTTTGCCGGCGGGCGAGGCAGAAGCGGCTAAAATTTTGAATGCAAGCAGCAGCTTGATGAAACGGCTTGTTGCCTACAAACCCTATTACAAGATCAAGTCGGCCGGTGGGTGATGAGTAAGCGCTTATTCTGAGTGCACGCTGGTAACAGGATGACAAAAAGTACGGACGTCATCCCGTTAGTGACCGGCCTTTCGGCTTTCACGCAACCTTTTTAAACATAATCGAATAAGGCCATAAATCCAAAGTCCATATGAAGCTGCATATGGCAATGAAATAATGTCAACCCAGGGTTGTCCGCTGTAAAGTCAATGTCCATTTCCTGAAATCCTCCGAGCATCGCTACATCTTTAATAATTCCCGATGTGGGTTTTCCGTTCACCCTCGTGATCTCAAAACTATGACGATGAAGATGCATGGGATGAACATCATCTGATGCGTTGCGCATGTGCAGCCGGTACCTTTTGCCCTTTTGAAGGTGAAACATTGGTTTCATGTTCATCATATCGAAGGCAACGCCATTGATTGTCCAGCGGTTAAAGCCTTTGTCTGCTGCCTGGTCTTTGGCAAAGATCATGTGGATCACCTCATCAGGTTTAAGGGCTGCCGTGGACTTACCGAATAAAAGATAATCCCATTTATAAGGCTTAGGGGTTATCCATTGTGGTTTTCCTTTTGCGTTCGCATATTGAACTATTATGCCCATACCATTGCCGCGGTCGTCATCAGCCAAATCCCCCATCACCCAAACTCCGGGATGTTTCATTTCCACAATGGCACATATGCGTTCTGCCGTTCCGATCCATAATACCGAGACTTCTGCCGGATGAGGCACCGGGTTACCATCCATTGCAATCACTTTAAAGGTATGACAGGGCACTGCCAAGCTCCTGATTTCGGAACCGCTGCCATTTAAGATATGGAAAAGTACTCGTTCCCCATATTTAACGCGAATAGGCTGACCATGTCCAAGTTGTTTTCCGTTAATGGTAAAAACTTTATAGCCAACTTCATAACCTTTTGGCCTTTCAGGATGGGATTTCTCTGCTTTCTCCTGCATCGCCTTCAGTTCCGGGATCGCCTCGCCCGGTAAAAAGTCCGATGCCATATCACCTCCCCGCATAAAATAGGGCTCAAATTCTTTCAGTACGATAAATTCTTCCCGGTCATATCCTGTTGGTTTAATTTTAGGTTCGATATAAACCGGCCCGACTTCCCCGTTGTATTGCCCCGAACTCAAGTTTGCGCCGGCAGTTAAATGCGTATGATAAAACCGGAAACCCGACGGCCCCGGTATCAGAACTTCCCTCCGCATACCTTTTGCCGGAATAAATGGCGTCCGTTCTTCTGTAGCTCCATCAGTCAATACAGGCAAAAACTGACCATGCCAATGAAATTGCTCGGGCGTGTCTGTGTCGTTATAAATGTCGACAATTGCTCGCTGGCCTTCTTTGAAGCGCAATAGAGGGCCTGGAAATTGCCCGTTATAGGTGGTAGTAGAAATAATATGCTGAGGCCCAACTTCGACAAGACCCGTGCTGATCCGAATGGTATAATCGGCCTTTTGGTTAGACAGAGCTACTTTCTCCGGTTTTTTAATGCCATCGTCTTTCTCACTAACGAGGTTCATAGCGCCGGCGGGAAGAATCGCCGCAAGCGGCATTGCTATTCCTCCCAATTTTATAAATTTTCTCCGATCCATAATTGTCGTTTATTTTTTGTGATTTGCAGGTCGACGATTTGTCGCCGGCACCGGGTCCGATATATTTTTGCACACCGTTAGACAAAAATATTAACACCACCGCCAACCGGTATAGCAATAACGGAATTGTGTTTGTTTTCAGCGCCCGTTTCATCTAAAATTGATTTATATAAGTACAATCGGGTAGCTATAAAGTTGACACTATGGTATCAATAAATAATTATTTATTTGAAAATTGTTTGGTTTTCGCTGCTTTGAGTATCGTAAAACTTGCTGCACAAATTTATTAAATGCGGACTTAACAAGCCGGTTTTATCTGCTCCCGATAAATAATATAGTCTTTTGAATTGGGATGGGATTAGATGTTCATAGTGCAAATAGAACTGTAAATATAAAATGGTGGTTTGACTGGTGCGGTGAAACACTGACCAGGAGCAAAAGTCTGTATAGAAAGCCACCATTTCAATCTCAGTTCGTTTGCAACTACTTATCCCTCCATCAAATGCCGCAGATACAGCGCCGGGTTATTCAAAAATGATTTGGTGAGGGAATAGTGTTCAGTGTCTTCGTAAGTGGTTTCGCGTACGCCACCATCATCAAACTGGTAGATGGTTGCTCCGGGATAGCAGATCAGCATAGGGGAGTGGGTGGCTATCAGGAATTGGGCCCTCCCGTTTTGTTCCAACCGGTTGATGACCGACATAAAAGTCAGGATCCTGGCAGGCGACAAGGCAGCTTCGGGCTCGTCGAGGATATATACACCATTTTCAAAGTGATTATCAAAAAGCGCAAGGAACGATTCCCCATGCGACTGCTCATGCAGTGACCGCCCGCCATAAGCCCTGAGAACACGAGGGTCCTCCTTGGCCACTTCATCAATATATGATGCAAAATTAAAAAAGCTTTCCGCTCTCATAAAAAAGCCATCATTGATTCGTCGTGGTGTCCAAGCTAATTGTAAATCCCTTGCCAATATCGATTCATAGCCTTCAAACCGGTGGCCGGTATTTAAATTATGATTTCGGTTGCCTCCTCTTAAACTGAATCCGCATCGTTCTGCAATACCTTCCAGCAGCGTTGACTTCCCCGATCCGTTCTCGCCGACAAAGAATGTTACATTCCCCTTTAGCGTGAGTTGTAAGCCATTTTTGATGCCTGGAATATTTTGCAGGTAGCTGCCATCCTGAGGGGCTGAGAGCGATATATGGGATAAAAATGGCATATGTTATTGCTTGTTTATTTCACACTAACATACGGTTTTCATCTTGTTTCTTAAACAGCACTGAACAGTAAGCTTATCGCGATAATATATTGTCGTAAAGGGCAGTGATTCGCTTTACCCGGGGGAGTCAGACGCTTTCAATCTAAAACGCCTCTCTTAGATTTAAATAAATTCCCGCAAAACCATTGCCCACGCCATAATCGACGGTTATGTTGGTGCGATCGGCTTTATTCATCTTAATGCGAAGGCCCACGCCAACTCCGGGTGCTACTGCGTCGAACAGGCTCTGACTGACGTAAGGCAGCGGATTGCTGGCGGTAGTGCAGTCGATAAAGGTAACGCCCGCCAATAATCCATTTTCGGTGATCCTGAAACGAAACTCAGCCTCACCATACAGCATATTATCTCCCCTGAACCGCCCCTGGATATACCCCCTCCCGGATCTGTTATAGGTATCCCAGGTAATGGATGGCAATTCTAAATAAGGTACATGCCCGGTTAATACATTTGTTCCCCAAAACCAAAAGGCAATTAAATTTTGTGGAAGATCTTTATTTACATTGACATACGTACGGAATTCATAATAAAGCATGGTGCTGTTTTGCGAACTGCCTAAAAATTCAGGATTTACGCGGTAGGTCACTTCTAAATAATAACCGCGATACGGGTTTATTGGGTTATCCCGACTATCATGCATAATTTGTGCGGCCAAACCATCGGCAGAGTAAGCTGTACTGTTAAACCCATAAGCCTTCGAGTAAATATAATGAGAAGTAAGATGTATAGGTGAGTCGAGTTTTAAGGATTCGTCCTGTATTTTAAAATTATAATCAATCATAACACCCAAACCGGCATACCAGTGATGTTCATTTATTTTTCTTAAAAAGGTCTCGTACAGCCGGATATAGTTATACTTTAAAGGTTGTTCCAGGCTGCCATTAGTTGTGGCACTTATGCCGTTAATGTTAAAAGTGAAAGGCTGATTGTTGAGGCCATATATGCCCAGGCCATAGGTAGGCTGAGAAAAAAATAACAGACGGTTATCACCAGATATATACCATTTATTTCCTGCGGTGTAAAGATCATACCTTAGGTTTAATATAACCTGGTCTTTTGTTGTTACAGAAGCATTGAGCAGTGCTGTAGTAAGATTGGTTGTTTTTGGATCGCCCATGTACGTTGTAACACTTACAGCCATTCCCAGCACAGCGCCGTTTGCCGGACTGTAACCAATAACAGGTAAAAATGAGAGATTGGGTTTACCCTTGCCGGCTGTGTCAATCGGTTTTTTGGGTTTCTTTGTCAGCTTGCGCAAAACGTCAAAAATATCAATCTGAGCGTTTGAATATACAGAGTCGGTTTTTGGCTTTTTATCCTGGGCATGACAATTGATTACAGACAAAGTAATCACCAAAGTGCCAGGTATAATATACCTACCCAAATTAAAAAATCTTTGAATTAAATTCATATTTGATTTAATAATTTACATAGATACCAATGTGATTTAAATATAGGTTAAAATTACAGTTAATAAAAAACCGAAAATAACAATGCCAAACCAATTAGGGTTTCAAATTAGAAAATGCATCCATAATTATAATTTCATTTGCTTGAAACGGCCGTTACAACACGATGCTGATTATTTAGCCGCGTGGATAGCGATGGTTGTACGGAATGGCATCTCACACTCCTTTTATCAAGAAAAATATTGTATACCGATAATATCAACCATAAAAGCCAAAAATAAAATAACAAAGTTCCTCTGACGTATCAGGAAGACTTTAACAAAACGCTTAAATATGAATGGTAAGAATTAATTTATGTTTTTTCAAAATAAAGTTTCGGTAAAACAATCTTGATTTCGTTTTTAGAGCCTTCCTTTTGCCAGTAGATAATAAAGTTCACTTCGGCGCTACGTGGTTTGTAACCGTTTTCGCCCATAGAATTAATTTTCTGCACAAATGATTTTGAAAATTTCAAAATCGGTTTTCTGTTCACGGTTGCACATTCGTCGCCATCGATGATCAAGGTATCCCCGGCCATCAGGCCAGAAATATATGGCTGAGTTAGCATAAAATGATCAAGTTTAACATCTTCATGGGTAAGCTGCATAGCCAGTTGGGTTGGCTGTTGATTTTGGTCAAGGCACTCTACACTGTCCAAGTTAACCGTACTGATATGATCAAAATGATTGGCGTTGAGATGGATAGTTAAATTTTGTTTAGCGCGGGTGATTGCTACGTATAGTTGTCGTTTGTCGTCGTCACTAACGCTTGCGAAGTTTTCCAGCATCAAAAACACATTGTCAAATTCTTTTCCCTTGGCCTTGTGAATTGTTGATACGAAAATGATTTCCCCGCCGTGCGAATAAAAATCTTCAAGTTTAGATTCCTGGATAAAAACTTCCAGGTCCGATCTGTATTTCGTTTTTGTACTAGTAGCTTCAAAATCTTTAACCATGTTTTCGCAAATTATCCAATTAGCGCTATGCTTAAAATCGGCCGCAGTAACGCGTTTTGCATTTTCCCAGGCGTCATTAGTTATTACATGGGCCTGGCTGTCGGTATTAAGCACGGTTACAAACGATCTGATCTCTGCCAAATTATATAACTTAAATGCGTCATTTGTTTGTATCAGTTTAGCTTGTATACCGCTTTTTAAAAGCAGCCCAGTTATATGTAAAGCTTCATCATTAGTTTTGGTAAGTACACAGGTGGTGCCCCTAAGCGTGGTATTTATCAAATCGTTTACAAAAGGCATTATCAGGTTGTTATACCGATACCGAGCTACTTTTATTTTTCCGTTTTCGGGTTGGTTGGCAATTATTGGAGTGTTTTTTAAGCGGTTAGAAATGCCAGTTGCAAATTGGTTAGCAAAATCAACAAGGTTGCTTTTGCTCCGATAATTCTCAATAAGTTCATATTTCTCAGCGCCATTTATATCAATGAGTTGCTTAAGATACTTTGAGTTAGCACCACGAAACTCGTAAATGTTCTGGTCATCGTCTCCTACGGCTATTACCCTCATTTCTTCATTTTCGTTAATCAATGTGCTAATCAGGTTAAATTCATCTTCATTCATGTCCTGGGCTTCATCAATTACCAAAACAGTTTTTGTGATGCGATTTATCTCAACCTCCTTATTTTGTATTTTTTCTACCGTGTGCTTTAAAATCGTATCCGATTTCTCAAGGTTTCCCACTTTGCCTAGTAGGTCAAAACAATAGGAGTGGAAGGTCTTAATTTCGATAAAGCTGGCCGCATTACCAATTAACTTCAGCAATCGTTTCTTAAACTCAGTTACGGCAGCCCTTGAAAAAGTGAGCATCAATAATTGCTCATGTTTTACATCCTCCATTAACAGCAACGAAGCCAGTTTATGCACCAAAACTTTTGTTTTACCGCTACCCGGTC
>DASXMZ010000524.1:0-2579 GCA_036495385.1 Mucilaginibacter sp.
AAGAACATTCCTTACCTGATTACTGAGGTAATGGCCGGGCATCAAAAAGGTTATATGACCTGGTACTTTGATAACATATTTAACTCGGGGGGCAGTAACACATTAGGGATGCGCTTTTCTATGTATTGTTCCGAACAGATAGCGTATGCTGATCAAAAACTGATTGACAAACAAAACGATATATTCCCTTATCTTGCCGGATACCGGTTTAATAATGTTGACCATCCTATATGCAATTGCTGGGATGTAAAACCTGTTAGCAGCATTGCCAAAACTCCGGTTTATTCAAATATCCCGGTTTTGCTATCGTCGGGTGATACCGATCCGTATTGCCGGCCTTTTTATAACGATTTTATACATCATTATATGCCCAATAGTCAACGCCTATTGTTCACCGATAAAACCCATGGACCGATATTGAATACAAGGGTAGGGGACGAACTGATAGCGGTTTTCTTAGATAACCCAATGAAAAAAGTTGTACCGGACGGAAAAATGGTTGTTAGTTATTGAATTATTGAATTATTGAATTATTGAATTATGAAGATATTAATAGGATTGGTTTTTTCTATCGTTTACTTATCGGCGAGTGCCCAAAAAGCAGACAACCGGATTGTTATCGGTACCATTGACACGGTTAACTCCAGCATTTTGAAAGAAAAGCGGATAATTTATGTCCATGTGCCCGATGGCGATAAAAAGGAACATTATCCGGTATTGTATGTGCTGGATGGTGAAGATCATTTTCAATCGGCGGTAGCCATAGTAGAACAAATATCGGGGATAATACCCAATATGGTTATTGTCGGCATTACCAATACGGATCGCGAACGCGATTTAACCCCAACACATGTTAGTGCCGACTTGAATATTAATGCAGGTGATGCCAGAAGGTCTGGTGGTGGCGAGAATTTTATGACCTTTATTGAAAGGGAGTTGATTCCATATGTCGATGCGCATTATCCAACACTGCCTTACCGCACAATTAGCGGGCATTCTTTGGGAGGCCTGACGGTTATAAATGCATTTTTTAATCACACTAATTTGTTTAATGCATATATAGCTATCGATCCAAGTTTATGGTGGGACAAAAGCAATTGGATAAAAAAATACGAAAACGAATTGCAGCAGCGTGTTTTTAGTAATAAAGCTTTGTTTATCGCTATCGCAAATAACCTGACCGGAGGTTTAGATACCAATACGGTTTTAAATGATACCAGCTCAAATTTTGAGCTCACAAAATCAGTATTGCGTTTTGTACAGTCGTTAAATAGCGCAAATCTCAAAGGACTGCGCTGGTCTTCAAAGTTTTATCCCAATGAATGGCATGGGTCGGTTGAGTTAAATGCCGAATATGATGCATTACGCTATTTGTTTAAGTTTTATCACTTCGATATGAATAAGTTCAGGGAGCATCCAGAAATGAACGCCGATTCATTGATAAACGCTCATTTTAATGAGGTGTCTGATAAGATGGGTTATAAAGTATTGCCCACGGAAGACCTGGTAAACCAAATGGGCTATGCTTGTATGGGAATACATAAAATGGACATAGCTTATGCACTTTTTGAAAAGAACACCCAAAACTACCCGCAAAGTGCAAATGCTTTTGATAGCCTGGGAGATTTCTATGTAGCTCAAGGCAATAATAACAAAGCGATAGAAGCCTTTAGTAAATCACTTAGCATCCAGGAAACACAGGATACCAGGAGGAAACTGGAAGAATTGCAGAAAAAAAAGTAAATCCGAAGTCTTTAGTCAAGAGTCGTTTTTTCAAATCCTAAATGAAAACTTTTGACTTCGGACTAAAAACTTCGGACTTAATTTAATAAGGCTTTCCGGCAGCCAGTTCCCTGTTTGCCCATTTTACAGCCAGTTCCTCACGGAATTTCGCGTAATTGGCTTTAAAGGTCATTTTAAGTACACTATCTAACCCGCCTTTAATGGCGAGGTTATAAATACTTGCGGCTTTGCGGGTAATTGAAGCATCCCAGGCCCGCAGGCTCAGGGAATAACCACCTTCAATATATTTCATCCAATGCCACCAGCCGGTCGGCATAAATAAAGTATCGCCATGTTCTAAAAAAACTTCGATGCCTTTTACTCCTTCGAGTGCAGGAAATTTTTTTGTATCCGGATTTTGCACATCATAGTCTTCCAGGGCATAAGTTGCATTAGGAATACAGTACAAGCGACGTTTCCATTTGTTTTCGAACAGGATCACATGTTTTTTACCACCAAAATGGGTATGGAATATATGCGGAAGGTCGATATCATAATGTAAAAAAGTAACCGAGTTTGATCCTCCGAAAAACATAGATGGCATGCTTTCTAAAAAGCCGCCCATCAATTCTTTTGGGAATGAAATGTCTTCCAGCAGCTGTGGCGCTTGTTTAAAAATATTGAAAAAGAAAATCCTCAATTCGGTAGGTTCCGACATGATGAGGTCGATGTATTCATCAAAAGGCATTTCTGCGGCTGATGAATTAATCGGTTTTGAGGGATCGGCTTTTGAGTTGTCGTATAAAGGAACTACCTTTTTTCCTACAACTTCTTTTAAATAAGCAGGGGTCCACTTC
>DASXMZ010000525.1:0-5196 GCA_036495385.1 Mucilaginibacter sp.
CAACCACTAAGCCCGGGTTTTTAACTTTAGCAACGGTAAATTCCCTTAAACGGTTACGCACACGCTGCTCGGCATTCTCCCTGATTGAACAGGTATTTATAAAAATAACATCCGCAACATTGTAATCACTGGTTGTTTCAAACCCATTTTCCGATAATATTGAGGCTACTATTTCGCTGTCCGAAAAATTCATCGCACAGCCGTAGCTTTCTATATAAAGTTTCCGGCTATTGGTTTCACCGTTCAAAGGCTTTAATAATAAAGCCTCACCCTGCCTGCTCTCATCGTGTACTTTGTCCGGAATTACCAAATCCATCATAATCAAAAATTAGTCTGCAAAAATACATAAATTTTAAATATATTGTGACATATTGTCAGTTATAACAAAACAGAATCTTTCTTGTTATAGCATAATTATTTAGCGCAAATAATGAGTCGGACAAATAGCCCCTCCCCAAAAAGAATAGCAAAATGGCCATTTATTTTGTTGGCTATAATTTTGGCAATAGGGACGCCCGCTTATTATTTTTACAACAAATACCTGGCTAATAACCGATGGAAACCTGTGTTACAAAGGCAATTAAAAGAGCTCGTTTTAAGATCGACTGACAGCTTATATCACATCGAATATTCAGATTTCGACCTAAACCTTACTTTCGGTAATGCCACCCTTTCAGACTTTAAGTTTATTCCAGATACTGTTATCTACAACAAGTTAGTACGCCTTAAAAAAGCCCCGGATGACTTGTTCATTTTAAGTGTCAAAAAATTATCGATCAAAACACTCGATGCCCGAAAAGCTTACCAGGAAAAAATATTGGATATCGACCACATTTCTGTCGACAAGCCTAGCCTTACCATCATAAAAAAGCGGTACGCTTTTAATGATACCGTTAAAATCGGCAAACCAAAATCGCCCTATCAGGTAATTAAAAAAGTATTTAAACAGTTACATATCGATTCGATATCGCTTAAGGATGTTAGTTTAAACTATATAAATAAAAATACGGCCACAACTAAGCAAATTGCGCTAAGTCATTTGGATATCAATATTTCCGATATCGTTATTGATTCTTTGTCGGGAACGGATCCCAACCGGTTTTATTATACCAGGGGTGTGGATGTAACCATACATAATTACCATATAGCAACACCGGATAGTTTATATTTTGCCGATTTGAAAAAAATATATTTCAGCACAGTTGAAAGAAAAATTGTTCTGGATAAAGTGTCCTTTCGTCCCCGGTACAACCGCACAGATTTTTATACAAAAACAGGTAAGGCGGGCGATATGTTTTCTTTAAAGTTTAAACAAATTGAAATTGATGATATTGACCTGCAGAGTTTTTTGCGCGATCAATTCCTGTATGCGGCAACTATAAATATCTACAACCCCGACGTGCAAATTTATTCAAATAGTAACTTTAAAGGCAAAAAAACGAGCAAAATTGGAAAAGATCCTCACCAGGTTCTTCAAAACGTTGCTTTAGACATGCGGCTGAAACGCCTGAACATTAAGAATGCAAAGATCAGTTATTCGGAAACGGATGCTACATCGGGCGCAACCGGCGAGATATTGTTTACTCATACCAATGGCTATTTCCTTAATGTGACCAATGACGATGATCAGAAAAAAATAAACCCTTACATGAGGGCATTCATTAATACACGTTTTATGAATGCTGCTCCATTACAGGTAAATTTCAAATTTAACCTGGTTGCTAAAGACGGGGCGTTTAACTATTCGGGCGTACTTGGCAAATTTGACGGCACGGTGCTTGATAAGTTAGTGAAACCTCTGGCGCTGGTACACGTAAAATCAGCTGACATCGAAAAGCTTTCTTTTAATGTAGATGCCAGCAATTACAGCGGCAAAGGTAATCTTGAATTTTATTACAAAAATTTAAAAATTCAGATGCTTAAAAAAGAAAGTGGCAAGGCAGAGTTACAGAAACAAGGTTTTATATCGTTGCTAGCAAACAACCTAATTATTGAAAACAGTAATCCCAACAAAAAAGGGGTATTCAGGCCTGGTCCGATAGATTTAAAACGGGATTCAACGGTGTCTTTTTTTAGCTTTTTATATAAAGGCTTACTTGATGGGTTGAAGCCCAGTGTGGGATACAGTAAAAAAACCGAGAACAGGATTAATAACACTGTACAAAAAGTTAGTAAATTGTTCGACAAGTTAAAAAAGACTGACAAAAAAAAAGAGAAGAGCGAAAAAAAGGAATGACAAGAAAGCTTTGTTAAAACAAACAATAATGAAAACAATTGATGGATTTTAAATTTAAAAAACGTAAGTGGCACAAAATCTCGACTATTGTTTTATTAGTATTTGCTTCATTTATACTGGTACTATCATTCATCGTAAACAGGTACTGGTCGCCTGTGTTAGCAAGCAAGGTTAAAGAAGTTGTTTTAAAAAGCAGCGACGGGTTATATATTGCCAGTTTTTCCTCGGCAGAATTACATGTAATCCGCGGATCCATCATTTTCTATAATGTTACCTTAAAACCCGACACGGCGGTTTACAACGCAGAAAAGAGGCTTCATGTGGCCAACAACAACCTCGTCGAGCTTCATGTTAAGCGGCTTATACTGTCACATATTCATCCAATAAGGCTTTACTTTCAACATAAACTTGATATTGATGAGATTGTATTAAATGAGCCGGAACTAAATGTAAGCTATCAGCTGAACCATACCCGGGATACCGTTTTAAAAGATTACCGGACATACTGGCAAAAAATATCCAAAAACCTCCAATCAATACATATAGGAAGTATAAAATTGGGCGATGTAAAGTTCAGGTACGAGGATTATTCAGGAAATAAGGTAGCAATATCCGAGCTAAAAGAAATGAACCTGAGCGCCTACGATTTACTGATAGATTCCGCAACACAAACAGACAAATCCCGGCTGCTTTATTGTAAGGACATTGTTGCCGAATTGAATAATTATACCGGAAAAACGCCAAACGGCTTATACACTTACAAAATAAAATCAGTTAAACTTTCTACCTTAAAGTCACAGCTAAATATTAGCGGTTTGACGCTAAAACCAGTTAAAACTGAAGAATTTTTCAATAAAAGTGCTGACGACCGTTTCACCCTCCGCATTGATTCGATGCGACTGAATCATTTCGATTTTTTAAATTATCATAAATACAGAATATTAGACGCCACAAGCCTGGACATAAACGGCGGAGCGGTGCAGATTTTTAGCAATCCAAATAAACATAACGCCCAATCAGACAAGATTAAAACCTTCCCTAACGTGGCGCTAGGTACAATCAATTCCGATATGAAGATTGATACGATACAGGCGCGGCATATAAATATATTATATAACGAGTACAATAAAAAATCCGATCAGATAGGATCTGTAATTTTTAATAATACCAACGGTTATTTTTTAAATGTAACCACCAATAAAGCTGCTTTGCAAAAAAACGGCATCTGTACGGCCCAACTCGGTACCCACTTCATGAACCAGGGTAAACTTGATGTTACGTTCAGCTTTAATTTAAATGATGAAGAAAACACGTTCAGCTATAAAGGCAGCCTCGGCCCTATGGATTTGAAATTTGTAAATCCGGCTGCTATGCCACTGGCGATGGTGAAAATTACATCAGGTACTTTAAAGCAATTTAGTTTTGACATCCAAGCCAACCGGAATAACGACAATGGAAAAGTTGAAGTTCTTTATAACGACTTGAGAGTAATTGTACTGAAGCCGGATACAACTTTTGATAGTTTAACAAAAAAACCTATAGCTACCTTATATGCTAATTTGTTTATTCTTAAACACAACAACCCCGATATACCCGGCGGGGTACCCAGAGCTGCGTATGTAGATTATACAAGGGCTCCGGAAACGTCGTTTTTTAAGTCGATGTGGCAAACGCTTTTCAGCGGCATAAAGCCTTGCGCCGGCCTCGACGCTAAGATGCAAAAAGCTGTTGTGGACTTGACGAACGAGCAACTTATAAATAAACAAAACCGAAAAATAAAGAAGGAACAAAGAATAGAAAGACGCAAACTGCGGCAACTTAAAAAATTGCAGAAAAGCAAAGAGATAAGCGCCATGACTTCAAATTAATATCCTTTTTTTTTGCAACGTTTTACCGCACAACTGCATCTTATCAAAAAAACCAAATCGATATGAAAAAAATAGCTTACTCCGTTTTTACGGCGATTTTATTAATGATAGCAGTGTTAAAAGTGTCGGCTCAATCTGAACAGACACGGCAAGTTTCAGGGTTTAACAAAATAGCTTCGGGAGGACCTTTTGATGTTCACGTGAAAATTGATGGAACTGAAACTTTAAAAATAAATGCTAATCCGGATATTATTAATGAGATTGAAACGATTGTTGAATCAGGGAGCTTAAAAATCAGGTTTAAGCATCACGATGATTGGAATCATGAAAATACAGGAAAAATCGACATTTACGTAACCGCTAAATCTCTTTCGGCGGTGTCAAACGCAGGTTCGGGCTCAATTAAGATCGATGGCGTTGTTAACGGCGAAAAAGTAACATTTAATTTAAGCGGGTCAGGAGATATCAGTTCTTCAGTTAAATCAGGAGAGCTTCATGTTTCAATCAGCGGATCAGGTTCCGTTCATTTGGAAGGAAATGCAAATGACAGTAATATTTCAATCGCAGGATCAGGTGAATTAAATGGAAAAAAACTGAGGACCGGTTCGGCATCAGTATCCATAGCAGGTTCGGGCAGTGCTTATTTTATAGCTGATAAAACAGTGTCTGCAAGTATTGTAGGATCAGGCAATGTTATTTATTCGGGTAATGCAACCATGTCTGATGTGCGTACAGTCGGCTCCGGCAGGGTTTCTAAGGAGTAGTTGGCTTGGTTATCCCGATAGCTATCGGGAGGCAAGTAGTATAAGTTTTAAAGAAACGAAGCCCATCCCGGGAAAAAGGATGGCTTTGTTTCTTTCTGTCCCCCAGGGAGACGGAAAGACTACAAACATAACTTATCCCTGGTTGAAAAATGGACAGCGGCGGCGAAATCTCTCCGGCTCCGCATCTAATCACCAGCCGGTCAACCAAAAAGCGGACAAGACCATCTGTATAGCTATTTTAGGACGGGTCATACCCTTACAGGTTTTCCATTGATCATACCGGGACTCCATTTGGGTGATAGTTGCAGCAATCGAATTGCTTCTTTAT